>JAJEAQ010000435.1 GCA_022822685.1 Trichodesmium sp. jk18x7bins.61 | reverse complement strand
TCAGGAGTTGATCGTATGCCGCTTCTGTTGGTTTGATGAATTTTACCACATAATTACTAGGGATAACTAGGGGCTCATAGTGCTTTGTGACGTAAGTTGTCAACTAAGTTAATTCTCCAGGAATAACTTTCGGTGCTACTATAGTCAAAAGTTTGATCTATATCCATAAAGTCAGAGTCACCCAAATGAACAACAAAAATCTAGCCATGACTTTAGCTACAGTTGTTTTTCTAGTAGCCTGTGATGCAGGAGATAATAGTTATATTAAACTTAGGAGTTATAATTCCCCAGACTACCTCAATCATAGAAAAGTGGGGGCAAATTACAGTCAAACCAATTTTGATAAAAGTTATGTTGCTAGTTCTTGTAAAGAGTTTATGCAATATGAAATGGGATTTCCCCATCGTGCCAAATGGTCATCAGTTGAAGATATAACTGAAACTACATCAGGTTGGCAGTGGCGAGGATGGGTGGATGTTTATGGGGAACGAAGTAATTTTGTCTGTAATATAGATAAGAATAATCATGAAGTAATAGCATTTACTCACAAAGAGAATTATCCTCATCATTTCCCTAATACTTTACATGAAAATAACAACAAAACTAATGCTGGTAATGTTGTGAGTTCTTGTAAAGAATTTATGCAATATGAAATGGGATTTCCTCATAGTGTACGGTGGTCATCTGCTCAGAATGTAACTAAAACTATAGAAGGTTGGCAGTGGCAAGGATGGGTAGATATTTATGGAGAACGAAATAAATTTGTATGTACTATCGATAATAATGGAGTCAGAGTAGCTACTAATTTTGAAGACTCTGAAAGTTATGAATATGAAATTAATTTTCCTTATAATCCAGATCTAAATTGAATTTATCCCTCCTTAATGTTACGGTAGAACTAATTTGAGAAGATGATCGCTCTGTATTAACCGCAATTAATTTATTTATTGAAAAGATATTTGAGATTAATCTGAAGCGATCGCTAGATTTATAAGTGCGATCGCTACTACTTGTTTCCCTTCCTGACTTCACCATTTCAGCTTAACATGTCTGGCCTTCCCATTAGGGGAACCCAACATCCTGTAAGTTTTGGTCAGTTACTAACATCTTGTCGGTATAATTGCACATTTTGAATTGTGGTTTCTAGAAAGTAATTTGTTTCTAAATATTGATTGAGAGCATTTCTATATTCAGGACTAATATTATCTTTTTCTGCCAGTAGAATATAAATAGGTTTTTTTTGCATAATATTTTCTAACTCTTGAATAGCATCTGTAGGCAAAATCTGGGACATAGCTGTTAAATGACTAGAAAAAGCATATTTTGTGGGAATTTTTGTCTGCACTAAATAATAAATTATTGGTTCATAGTTGACTATATATATATAATCGTCTAAAGTCATTCTTTGTCTCAAATATTTAGCAATAAAAGCTTCGCGATCGTCCCATGTATCTATTCCTCGAATATATCGATAATAGATAAATTCTAAATTCTTACCTAATTTGTTATAGCCAGCTTGAGCCAAAGGATATATTAAGATTAGGAAGAGAGCTATATGTCGCTTATTTGTTAGGAAAGAAGGAAATTTTAGGTAATTTCTCAAAGCTGCTATTTGAGTTTTACAGTTTGCTTGACTAGAAACTAACTCTTTATTTTTCAGATGAGTTGCTTTCTCATCGTGAGATAAATTATTCTGCTCTTCTCCCAATTTGCTCCTAGTCAAATTAACTATTGGTTGAAAATAAACTGATTTAATAATCACATACCCACTGATTAAACACAAAGGAGGTAATAACTGTAAAAAATAATGATTATAAAATCGCTTTGATAACAAAACCGCCAAAAAAGTACAACAAAACCAGAGCAGTAAATAGATTAACTTTCGTTCCTGTTTAAACTTCCTCCTAGCCAAGACAAATAAATAAATCGGACTCCAGAACAAACATAACCACAGTAAAATATTTCCTAATATCTGTTTATTCAGTCTACTCAAAAGATTTGACCAGGAAAAATCTAACATCGCCACATATTTACTATTAGCAGTGAGAGTTGCGTAAATATATTCATCAAAATAGCCATAAAATTGATAAATAACTGCTATGGCAATAGCAGGCAAAATTAAACCAGTACCTAAAATAATGTAAAACTTGAAAAGGGAAAATTTTTTGAATATGCCAGCAGTACGACTGATGAAATTTTCCTGAGTAAATCCCTGCCAATTATTTATAGGTTTTATAGGTTTTCCTGTTTCGTTCCTATTTACTCCTGAAAATATCCCTCTCAACCTTTCTCCTCCTTTGAAAAGGTAAAAGTTAGATAATGCTGTATTTTTGATTCTATGAAAAAACCAGAGGATGCTTTCCTTGACTCCCCCCTGACGAAGAGAAACTGGGAGGGATAGCTGCTGCCAACTTCCAAGTAAAACCAATCCCAAAACATCCATAATCACCAAATATTTAATTTGCATCCCCATCCCCAAAATTAAACCTACCAAAAATACCTTAATATTTGATAATTTATGCTCCCGAAACAACAATAAAAACGCCCCGGTAACAAAAGGAGCAAATAAAATTTCAGCATTAGCAGCAGCACCATCATTATGTAGAGAGAAAATCCCATATAAACAACCAGCTAATAATCCGATTTTCTCTCCTTGCTTTTCATCAATAGCTGCACCAATCCTATATAAAAAATAACTGGTAAAGGTTGTAGCGATAATGGATAGGATTCTAATGGATAGTATAGAATTTCCCAAAATTAGCATTGCTAGGGAGAACAAGATAAAAATACCCGGAGGTTTATTATCCCAAATATTTATATAGGGAAGGTTGCCATTTAACAGACTATCTGCTCCTAAAATATAGATGCTTTCGTCTTTGTCTAGTACAGAAACAAATAAAGTCCAGAATCTTAAGAAAAATGATAAACCGAAAAATCCCAGAAAAATAATGATTTTTTGATTGATATTTTTGGTCATATCCAGAAAAATTTAAGGCCCTCTGTTTTAGTTTAGAGGGCAAGCAAATATTTGGGAAATTTGATGATTCAACAGACCTAGTATTCTAGAGGAAGTGGGAGTTCCAAAGTATATTCATATTGAATCGCACCCTGACGGAGAGCATGAGCGATCGCTGCCCAAACACCTCTGAATTGATCTCTTTTCTGAAATGGCACTGCTATAACTGAAAGCTCTTTTCCCCTACCAAAGTCTACTCCTGAGTATTTAATTGACATACTCACTCCGGTGCGCTTAAGCGAGCTGCTGCGGGATTCTTCTTTCATGTCGGCGACAGGCGAAACCGATAATACCCCGCCGGGGCGGGCGGGGTTTACCGAGCGGGCGGGGTTTTAATCGATTGCGGTTTTAACAGAGGTGATATTTAAACCCTGTGTGGATAGCAAACCTATTTTCTGAATTAGGAGTGCACAATTATAGTCACGGGAGAGTTCTTGAGCGCATTTGTCACAAGAATGCCATTCATGTCGGTTACAGGCTCAACGTTTCGGGTGTCGGCGACAGGCTCAAACGGACAAGCTTTTAGAGACATTGTTGGGAATGTCTTAACAATGTTGAGATGTCCATGCATGGGTCTACTTTGACCAGACGCTTACCCAGTTTCCAGGCTACATATTCTAGAATTTGCTTAAACTGACCAAAAGCAGCATCTTGCAAAGATTTATTCAATCCTGATTTGGCCGAATGGCCATTCGGCTGGAACTGACCATTTTCTCCTAGCTTGGCTTGGCATCGTCTGGTCAGATTTGCAAGTATCAAATCTTCTATGAATATATTGGCACAAAACAAATGATAGGCTAGTTTGAATTGCCAGTCTAAGCGCTGACTTAGCTCTCAATTGATATAATTTGGAGATTTTGCCCTTGAGAATCCTCCCGGCTCTAGAGTGCTTCCTCTTTTTAGATAATCTGCGCATGCAGTTGAGAAAATCTATGTTCAGACTTTCTAAAAAAACTTTCGGCGACAGGCTCAAATCAATACATGCATGAGTTATTTTCGGTAGGCTGTATTTCTACACCCTCTAATGGAACTATTTCATCTTCTATATTGAAGTTAAACTAAGCTGGGGAAGTCACCCTTCTCGACTCGTCTTCAAAACCGGACGTGAGACTTTCACCTCATCCGGCTCCTAGCAGTAAGGGGATGATACATTCTCAGGTTGAGTACACTTACTTTCTTGTTCCCACCGTTGTTTCAAGGGTTCTAGGGATTGACGACATTCACTCTCGTAGTATCCAGTACATTTTGCTATCAAGCATCGAATTATTATTTATAGTGGGCACGGCTTCCACTTCATACTGGGAGAGTTATGTTTGGCTTGATTAAATTTCAGTTTCCTGCCTAAACCTACTGCCTTCCCCACGTCTGCATATCCTAGAAATTACTCTAGGCATTTGCTTCTTCAGGAGTCCTTTTCCGCATAATATCTACATCAGTTGTGTAGATTAACCAAGAATTGCTTCCTAGTTTTATGGTCTCTATTATCTAGATGTCCTATGGGGGTTACTTCGTTCCCATATACCTGATTGCGACTGTCTGAAGTAGGGTAAATTCTCCCGTTCGGGTTCTGTATGGTTGCCGATACATACATCTGCATATATGTATCCATTGACCCTCTGGCCAGGCGACCCTACATGACCTAGCTACCTTTGGAGTGGTTATGGTTGACGAGAGTTTTATTACCTTCCTATTCGTCCACTTTGACAGTCTTTGCTAGCAGCATCACTCATGGTAGTTAGAGCTACTCCGCATTTTTACCTGCTTCACAACTTTGATATTCAGTCTCAGCCTTGTGGTTTATGCTGTCAACCAGACAACAAGGCGGGAGGAATTACACCTCCAAGGTATATGAGTTATTCACAGCAGAGACGGCTCTACTGGAAACGGCCAGTTATACACCAGTTAAACTGTTTTTCATGGCCAACGAATCCCACGCAAATATACCAACCGTCTGCTTCACGTATAACTGTTCGGTGTCTTAACCTGTTTCATGTCGGCGACAGGCTCAAACCCTTGAAGTATTGCTCTGTTGTAGACGAGAGGTATTAAACCGATTTGGGGCAGATTTACACAAAAACGACTGAGCTTTTCTCTTGTGATGTCTGTGTTTCTCTATTGGGGAGCTGTGATTGTTTTGTGGTAATGATGATTTTTGTCTGAGGGTAAATTACTTCTGTTTCTATTATATTAGGCGCGTGTGTGGTGCTCTTAGGTTGTTTTGTCTGGGGG
>JAJEAQ010000005.1 GCA_022822685.1 Trichodesmium sp. jk18x7bins.61 | reverse complement strand
CCCCAGAGGCCCACTCTACGCAAGAATTTAATCTCAGTTTGACAAACAGCCTCTTTTTCATAATTCCTTGTTGAGCAGTTATTGATTATAATTGTTTCCACAAGGAATTTTCTTTAAGAAAAAAAACTTTTGTTGTTAGTGGGAGAAAGCGACAAAAATTATTAAAAAAATAGACTTTTGCCCTTTGATATAGATATGACGATGGTGTAGATAATAACTCAGTAATATTCGTGATTTTTAGGTTAGTGGCGATCGCAACCTACTTGATGTTAACCTATGGTATAGTCAATAGGCCAGTAATACAGTATCAATCTATTTCTCTTAATGTCAAGGAAGAATGGCCAATTTTTTCTTCACAAATAAGCAATGATCAAATAACACTGACTGATGGAATTTATCTTTTTGGTCAGTCTACTCAGCCCGATCAAATTCAGAATGAGTATTTTGTCTTCAAGTTAAAAAATGATAAAGTGATAGGAGCTTTTTACCTGCCACATTCAGCTTTTTACTGTTTTTATGGTATTCATCAGCAAAATAGCTTAGAAGTAAAAGTTATAGATAGTTATGATAACACTGCTTATGAATACACTGTCAATCTCACAAAATATTACCAAGTCGAGAGAGTAAGTGATAATGATTTTCGGATACTTAGTACTTGTCAAACTAACTATCAACATTTAGTTTGGTGATGCAATTAATATAGAAGTGAAAAGGGGAGTCAAGTTTTAGACATTGAGAATACTGAGGATGTTGAGCAGTTCAACAATTGACTCCTCCAACCTGATTCGATTTTAACTCGCTTCACTCTCTGAAAGAAGAAACAGAGATAAAAATCAAATAAAATAGTAATAAAAATAGCGCTCTAGCAATCAGTAATGATTTATGAGAAAGTTTGAGGCTCTAACCAAGTCAGCGAGCCAATCCTAATCTCACAACTGATTTGTGATTGCTATATGTAAATCTTCCTTCTGGATTTCAGTAGATATTGGGTTGAGCGTTCCCCAGCATTCTTGCGAATTGGTGGTCTTAAATTAAAAGTAGTTAAATAAACTTTTAAATTGCTCTTCTTGCTTATTCCTGACTGTAGTATTAATACTCTATACCAGGCTGTGCTTTTACACCTTGTTCTCTAAAAGGGTGCTTAATCATTTTCATTTCTGTAACTAAGTCAGCTCTTTCAATCAAATCAGGAGGGGCTCCCCTACCTGTGAGAATAATATGAGCATCTGCCGATTTTTCTTCTAAGCCAGTTAATAAATCTTCTAGGTTTAAATAACCCAACTTCAGAGTTACATTCACTTCATCAAGCAATATTAATTTAAAACCAGGGTTGCGGATAAAAGTTAAAGCTAGATTCCAGGCTTCATAAACCTTTTGAATGTCGCGATCGCGGTCTTGAGTCTCCCAAGTAAACCCTTCACCTACGGCATGAAAACATAATTTTTCCCCCCACTGACTCAAAACAACCTTTTCTGCCGGTTCCCAAGCACCCTTAATAAATTGGATAATTGCCACTCGGTAACCATGACCTAAACAACGCATTACCATACCCAATGCTGCTGTAGTTTTGCCTTTACCGTTGCCAGTATTGACGATAATTAAGCCTTTTTCCTGAGCAGCTTGAGATACTCGTTGCTCTTGCACTTGTTTACGGTGCTGCATTTTCTGTTGATATTGCTCAGGAGTTAAGGATGTCATTGCTAAATAATTTAGAATTTAGATGAAATTTTATATAAAGAAATAATTTATCATAATCTTGGCTTGTTTGTCAAGACTTAAAAAATTGCCTAGAGTAATAAAACTCAATATATCTGGTAACATACAATCAATAAACCTAAAATCTAGAAAACTAGAGAGTCAGTCAGGAAGCTCTAGCTAAAGCTATGGGGCTTATGACTTCCTCGGTCAATGACCCACCCGTGTAGACGGATGGGGCTTGTAAAGATAAGTTTATAAGCTGAGCAATTGTCTACCGCATGAGATTCTGCATGGCATGAACTGCCGAGTATCTAACACTTCTAGGTCTATCTTCAACTCTCTTCGGGAGAGGCAAGAGGGAACAGGCATGCCCAAAAGCATTGCTAGAAGAGGATCTCTTGTCCTCCACTATATTTTTTAAATTAGTGGTGTGCCTTTTTGCTAGCGCCAACATGAAAGGTGGTGGGTTAAATCCCCTACCATAGGCCGTCCCTTTTGCCTATTGCCTCTCTAGCCTACCAATTCCCTTGGCGAGGGGCTGTGTGCGTCACTAAATTCCCCACCCTGTAAGCCCCGTCCTGCCATCGACGGAGGGTCTATGCGCTTTTGGCCTTTAGCCTTCAAACCCTATTACGGTGCTTTCAGAAAGGACATCTTTGCAGAATTGGCGGTCAGGGACGAAAAACTTGAGACTCGAGGATTATCTCCATGATTCCTGTTCCAGTACAAAATTAAACGTCCGTAATTCCTCCCTATCCGTCTACAGGGTAGAGAGGAATTGCGGAGAGAAGTAGAAAATGCTGCCAGTTAACCAAGCAGAATCAATTATTTTGAACCTAGTCCAACCCTTAGATTCCGATAGGGATGTAGAAATAGTAGACCTATTGACCGCATCGGGGCGGACTTTAGCTACCCCCATCACCAGTAAGCTTGATTTTCCACACTGGGATAATTCAGCAATGGACGGCTATGCAGTCAGGTTTGCAGATGTTAAAGACTGTAGTCCAGAAAATCCTATATCTTTAAAAATTGTAGAAGAAATTCCCGCTGGGTATGAACCTCATCTGAAAATTGAACCAGGACAAACAGCTCGTATTTTTACAGGTGCTTGTATGCCTCTAGGAGCAGATACAGTGGTCATGCAAGAAGTGACTCAAAGGAAAGGCGAAACTGTACTTATCCTAGAAGCTCCTAAATTCCGGGAATTTGTACGATATCGCGGTTCATTTTATCAAGCAGATACTACCCTACTAAAACCAGGTATTTCCTTGGGAGTTGCTGAAATAGCTGTTTTAGCAGCACTTCAATGCCTGGAAATAACTGTATATCGCCGACCAAGGGTGGGAATTTTATCTACTGGTAATGAGTTAGTTGAACCACACCAACCTCTAAAACCTGGTCAGCTAGTAGATTCAAATCAATATGCTTTGGCTGTAGCAGTAGCACAGATGGGTGCAGAAGCAATAGGAATTGGTATTGTGCCAGATGAACGAAAAATTTTGCAAGAGACTATTGCTAAAGCTATTGGGTGTACAGATTTTTTACTGTCTACAGGTGGAGTATCAGTGGGGGACTATGATTATGTAGAAGAAATTCTGACAGAGTTAGGAGCAGAAATTCATATTCATTCTGTAGCAATTAAACCTGGAAAACCTTTAACAGTTGCTAAATTAGCTGATTCTGATTGTGTATATTTTGGTTTGCCCGGAAATCCGGTTTCGGCATTAGTCAGTTTTTGGCGGTTTGTGCAGCCAGCTCTGAAAAAGTTGGCAGGAGTTGAAAAAGAAGCTTGGAAACCTGAGTTTGTGACAGTGCGAACGCTTCAAGATTTACACTCTAACGGTAAACGAGAAACTTATCTTTGGGGTAAATTAAATTTAGGAAGTGATGGCTATGAATTCCAACTTGCTCGAGGTAGTCACAGTTCTGGAAATTTAATTAATTTGGCTGGGAGCACAGGTTTAGCAGTTGTACCAATAAATGAAACTTTGATTTCGGCAGGTGAGTTAGTGCAAGTTTTAAAAATAAGTTAACAACTATTATAGTAGGAAAATTAATCAGGTATCTAGAACTATGGAAAATTTAACAACTGCTCAACAAACACAAATAAGAATTTTAATTGTGGATGATGATCCAATGATGCGACTGGGATTAGAGCAAGTATTGGGTGATGATGAAAGGATTGAAATCGTGGGGTTGGCAGAAAATGGTAAGTTAGGGGTGGCAGCAGCACAAGACAAGAAACCGGATTTAGTGGTTATGGATATTGCGATGCCCGAGCTTGATGGGATTGCAGCTACTCAGCAAATTAAGCAGGAGTTGCCAGAGACGCGAGTGGTGATGTTAACATCTCATGATGGCGATCGCGAGGTGATTGGAGCATTATCTAGTGGAGCAGATGCTTATTGCGTTAAAGGGGCAAATGTGGAAAGGCTGATGTCTGCTATTACTGCTGCTATGGAAGGTGCAACTTATCTTGATCCACAAGTGGGGCGGATGGTGATTAAGAATTTGCAACCAGTATCGCCAGCGCCTCCAGAAAATTTAGCTAGTCTCTCATCAAGAGAGTTAGAAGTTTTACAATTGCTAGTAGAGGGAAAAAGTAATACTGAAATTGCTAAGGAGTTGTTTTTGAGTCCAAATACTATTAAAACTCATGTTAAGGGTATTATGAATAAACTAGCAGTTGATGATCGAGTTCAGGCTGCAGTTGTTGCTCTGAGAACAGGGTTGGTGTAAATTTGACTCTTGTGACTATGCTAAAGTAAATAAATTTTTATCTATATATTTTTGTATATATTAATGTTATTGAAGCGGAGGTAAAATTTATGAGAGAGCAAACATTGATATCTTTTTTTGAGATTTGTTGGGTAGGTGCTACTTTTTGTATTTTTAGTAGGCAGGTAGGAATTTGGCGCAGACAAGCTAGGAAAAATAAAAATCAAGTTATCTGCTTTCGGCGGTAAGGATTTCGTTGTCAGGATGGAAGAGGAGAAGCATGGAAGAAATGAGAGGGGAGTTAGGAGTCTAGAGTCGGAGTTAAACAAAAGTGTACCGGCAGAGTTCGAGAAACGCTATATAAAGGGCGAACGCTCAGTTATTTGTTATTAGCGGAAAACTTTAAACATTTATACTTAAATCTCGGCCTATTAATTCTTCCCTTCTGCTTTCTGCCTTTGGCCTTACTTTTGTATATTACATTTTGAAGCACGTAATGTAGGTTAAAGAGTGGCGATCGCTACTCTTTAAAGAAAAAGATTTGACTAAACATAGTTCAAAAATAATAAGAGTTCTTGATAATGCAAGTTTTCATAAAACAAAAGACTCTTCAGCAGAAACAGTATTAAACATCTCCAAAAACTAGATTTTAACCAGGATTGTACAAGGGTTTCAATCTCATTTCTGGAGAAGTCTATTAGTGTAGTTACATCACTATGATTTATGGAGATGCCTAAATGCTAATCCTGCCTTTCATCTCAAAGCTCACAAGACAGGAGAGGGCGAGACTAAGCGCCAAGCAAGTTGAATCTAAATGCACGACAGTTGGTAGTCTCCTAAGGAACCATCACGTTCCCCACCTCCCATGGAAATCCAGGGATTTTCACCCCATCCGGCTTCGGAAAACCTCAATCTTTCCCATTTTGGCTCTCATGTGATTTTAATCATGACAGCGACTGTGTACCACTTCCCCA
>JAJEAQ010000176.1 GCA_022822685.1 Trichodesmium sp. jk18x7bins.61 | reverse complement strand
AATTACCCCTAACCAAATCCAAAAATTTGTCAGCAAATCACCTATTAATGGCATCCAATTTTGAGGATTAACTAGATTTACATCTCCAAATTCTTTCATGGCTTTACTTAACCAAATATCACCTAAAACCTGGGTAATAGCTAATAGAGAGAGTAAGATAAATTTTGTCATATTAACCTACATTCCCCACGTCAATTTGCAATATAAAAATCTGTTTCAGATTAGTGGAGTGCGTTTGGCCTGATATCATGTCCGTTTAATTAGGTATAAAAAAATTTTTTGTTCGTAGTTGCGATGCCAGCGCCATTATGAATATAGGGTAGTTCAGGTATAGCGCTTCGCTCTGGCGTATTTACAAATCAGGATTGAATCTCTTTTTACTGAGCAGTTACCCTATTTTAATCTGTAACTATACCAGCGCGAAGCGCTATACTTGTTCAAACAAATCTTGTTTGTAGTGCAATATTTTCTTTCTCTCATTGGCTATCAATGTGATGCTTCTGACGTAAGAAGTTGATATTGACGGAGCAGTTTGATAATTTCTTGGTCTTCAAATTTCTAGGCTAATTCGTGTATTTGCCATGCAAAATCAGAAAACTCTGGGTTCAACTCCTGCAAAAACTTAGCACGCTTCATAATACCTTTCATGTTTCCTTTTGAAGCTAAATCATATAGAATTTCTAACTCTTCTGCTGGCGGTGTCACTAATTTCGTATTGATAGTTTCTGTCACACTGCCAGCAGTACTGTCAGAATATATCCATTCCAAATTAAAATATTTTTGTAGCTTCATCAATACCTCTGTAATCTGTACCGGTTTACAGATAAAATCATCTGCCCCTATTTTAAAAGTCTGAATTTGGTCAATATCCATAAAAATAGCAGAACAAATAATCACAATCATATGTTTTGTTTGGTCTGATGATCTAATTTTTCTAATCATCTCAAACTCATCCATCACTGGCATCACTAAGTCTGTAATAATTACGTCAGGTAAAAATTTCTCGATTTTCTCTAAAGCATCTTTACCATTATGGGCATTAATAACTTGAAAAACAATCGGCTGAAGTAGATTGGCAATAACTGAGCGATTTTCCCATTTATCATCGACTACCATAATAACTGGTAGAATTCCTTTGACACTAATAGTATTTTCTATGTAATAGGGAGATTTTGAGTTGCTCCACCCCATTACTATAGGTAAATCAAAATCAAACCAAAACATGCTACCGACACCTACTTCGCTTGTCACATGAATTTGACTTCCCATGAGTTGAACAATTTTTTGACTAATAGCTAACCCTAACCCAGTTCCTTCAACTTGATGTTTTTTTTCTCCCACTTGCTCAAAAGGTTGGAAGATACGCTCTAGTTGTTCAGGAGTCATGCCAATTCCGGTGTCGCTAATTTGAAATCTGATTTTATGGTTAGGAGTTCTTTCTACACTCAAAGTAACTCTACCATTTCTAGTGAATTTAATGGCATTACTGAGGAAGTTAATCAATACCTGTCGCAGTCGTGTTTCATCAGTACGGACTGCCACAGGCAATATAGCATCAGGTTTATAAAAGAAATCAAGACCTTTATTTTCAGCTTTGATACGGCACATTTCCACCACACTCTCTAACAAAACTCGAAAATGAAACTCAGTTTGTTCAAGTTTCATCTTGCATGCTTCAATCTTAGAAAGGTCTAGCACATCATTAATTAAGGTTAGCAAATTAGGAACCGCAACTATAAATATCAATTTGATATTTATGCTTTGGTTTTAAATCTTTAGAATGTTGTAATACTTGAGCATAACCAAGAACTCCATTGAGGGGAGTACGTAACTCATGATTCATATTAGCAAGAAACTCACTTTTAGCTTTGTTGGCAATATCGGCAGCTATTTTCGCTTCTTGAAGTTGGGATGTACGTTCTGCTACTCGTTGATTTAGTTCCAGGAAAGATGCTTTGAGTTCAGCAGCCATGTAGTTAAAAGCATCTGCTAATACGTTGAGTTCTTTGATTCTTGTAACTGTTGCTTCTTGGTCTTGATCGCTAACGGCGATCGCTTTACTTGCTTCACTAAGATTAATAATGGGATCTCCAATCCAGCGAGCTGTTAATACTCCTAGATATATTGCTACGCTGAGGGCTAATAGACATAGTAGAATTGTTATGCTGGTGTTGGCGTTGATTTGTGCCATGAAATCTGACTCTGGCACAACTATGACGATCAGCCAATCTAGTCCATATTGATCTTGATAGGGTAAAACTCGTGCAAATTGTTTTTCATTGTTGTAGCGGTAGTGGTATTGTTGAGCTTGATTAATCTCACTTAATTTACTAACTGAATTAAATAAAAACTTAGCAGTAGCTTGATTTAATTGATCTTGGCTGTTGACTGCTGAAATGCGCTGTGTCTTGTTGCGATCATCAACAGTATAAGTTGGTTCTTGAGTTGAAGTGCCGATTAACATTCCCGAAGGTCAATGATAAATATTTTACTGGAGGGACTGACTTTCACACTTAGCAAAAAGTTACTAATACGACCCAAATTCAAGCTGACTGCTATTACTCCTGGCCAATTGCCACTACTATCGAAAAATGGATTAGAGGCTGTAATGCCAAGGCTGCCACTATCGACAAAAGTGTAAACTTCACTCCAAGTTAGTTTTCCTTGTTGGAGTGCAATTTGATACCAAGGACGGATGCGAGCATCGTAGAAAGCATCTGTTTTTAGCAGTTGGGTGGGTTCTCCTTCAGAATTAATAGCATAAAAACTCCGTTCGGGAAAATTTTCGTAAATTTTTAGCTCAAAGTTTCCTCCCACTTCTCGTCGCAAAACTCCTAGAAATCGCCCTGAATTATCTCCTCAAAAAATTTCTCCCACTAATGGAAAAACCTGCATCAGTCCAAAAAAGTGATTTTTTATACCTACAAAATTTTCTAACTCCAGTAAATCTTGACTAGCTGATTTGTAATTCAGTTGAACGATTAGGGGAGGTTGATTTATATAGTTGCTGATCCGATTCTCTACCTGCTCTACAGCTTTTTCCAATAACTGATTTACTAGATCATTTATAGCTTTTTCACTATTTTTAAAAGAAAGCCATCCCACTAATCCTACAACAGCAAATATTTGTACAACAAATGGCCAAACCAGAAGTACACGTAGGGGCAATTTATGTGTTAAAGATTTTAGTTTAGCCATAAAAATCTGATGTAACTAAGATAGTATATGATTCCCCTCTCAATCATCGTAGCAGATTAAATCAAGTTTTGAAACAGTCAAACGACTCAATTCTGTCTATTATTTAACATGCTCAGGCGTTAATACTCCGTAATTACCACTATAATTATGGCCTTGAGTCTAGATCTCCTTGCTCCATCCCTCTTTAGCTGACTCACCAGAGTTGCCCCACACTGAAAAATTTGAACTTGTGGGAGGGGCGCCTACTGTACAGACTTTCGTGACGCACACAGCCCCTAATGAATCCCGGCGTTGAATGTGCTATGTAAATTTCTTGAGGGTGAATTTCTTGACGGATTTCTGGCCAGTTATAATCTCTTGCTAGGTATTGATCAGCTAATATCAAATTCGCTAGCATCGGTATAGTTAGTTAGGAGTCAGTAGTCAGTAGTCAGTAGTCAGAATTCAGTAGGGAATAGATCAGATCAGATTTCATAATTAGGTCGCTCGGACAATTTTTTTATACCTAATTAAACGGATTTGATATAAAACCCAGACTTCAATTTCTTGCCAAGCATTTTCTGCCAATAATAATTGGCGCTCGCCTAATACCAATTTCATAAAACATTGCTACAATGCTTTCCCTTGCTGTTAGGAATTTAGAGTAACATAACTACCTTTTTTGAATTTGGTATAAAATAGTTTTTCCCGGGAAAGACGGTAGTTTCCTTGCCTCTCGGAGGACTTTGATGAAAAAAATATAGGGACGTTTAATGGAACGTCCCTACAAAAGTTTGATCAAAGGTTTTTTGTATAGTCTTTTTCACTAAAGAAAACTACTATAATCAAGCAGACTTGATATAGGGACTTGTGAACTGCTCCAACTTGGTAATCAATAAACTGAGGAACAAACCAACATCAGTAACTACACCTATAGATTCAACCGAACCACGATCGCTCAATTTAGTCACTACTGCCGGATTAATATCCACACAAACCATCTTGACTCCAGCAGGTGTCATATTCCCGACTCCAATAGAATGTAACATAGTTGATAGCATCAAAACCATATCAGCACCTTTCAATAACTCAGCGTATTCTTCCTGTGCTTTAATCAAATCCATCTGAGTATCAGGTAGAGGACCATCATCACGAATCGAACCAGCTAAAGAGAAGGGCACATTATTCTTAACGCACTCATACATTACCCCCTTAGTGAGAATACCAGCCTCAACCGCTTGAGCAATACTGCCATAACGCCGAATCGTATTAATAGTCTTCAGATGATGTCGATGTCCGCCATGCACTGCTACTCCCTGCTTCATATCAAGACCTAAAGAAGTTCCCATTAGTGCTTGTTCGATATCGTGAACTGCTATAGCATTACCACCTAACAACCCTTGTACATATCCCTGACGAATCAAATTTGCTAAATGTTGGCTACCACCAGTATGAATCACAACCGGGCCGGCTGTAACTGCTACTTTACCTCCCCGATCGCGAATTTGCCGTAATTCCCAGGCGACTTGTTCAACTACTAACTCAACCCGACGTTCACTAGAAACTCCGGCAGACATAAAGCTAAATTCTTCTGTGTTGCGTTTTTCACGGGATTGAGTTTTGCGACTCGTACGAATACCTACCACATCTACTACTACCTTTTCACCGACTTTGACATCCCGCAAAATTTTACATCTGGCTTCAATATTACCACCAGTTTCAGTAATAGCGATCGCTCCATCCATCCTTTGATTTTCTACTTGTACCCATTTACCGTTAACCCTAACTTCAGTAGGATAAATAGTAGTCACATAGAAGTCATTAGGAGCAACACCATTTTTTTCTACTGGCAGCAACTTAGCATCCTGCACATCTTCAGTTGGAACTATCGCACCTATATCAATGAGTTGGTTCATGATTTCTTCCATGACTTCATGGTCAGGTGCAGAAACTTTCACTTCAGCTACAGAGGTACTTTGCCGTTGTTCTCCCAGAGCGAAGTTGAGAACTTGGAAACTTCCCCCTCCTTCAACTATGAAGTCTAAGGCTTGGTTAATTAAGCCAGAATCCAGTAAATGTCCTTCCATACGAACAGTGCGACTTTCCACTTGCACTTTGGCATGGCGATCAGCTATGATTGGTTCTGTAACTCTGAGGGTGAGACATTTAGCTGCACCACCAGCTTTCAGGAATTCAGCTAGAGGTGTTTCGATGATGTTGAAACCTACTTGAGCAAGGCGTAATTTCAGATTTTCACTCACCTTGCTCATAATCATAGTCTGATCAATGTTAACTGCATTACAGGCAAAGTTAACTGCATCTGCTTCTGCCACTGTAATTCGTTTTTCTGATGGCACTCCCATTTCAATCAGGCGGTTGGAGTAGTGGTCGAATGCGGGTGGGTAGTAGAGTAAGTAACCGCCAGTTAGGGGACAGAAACAGGTGTCGAGGTGATAGAAGCGATCGTCTATGAGTCGTAGTGATCGTACTTCTATGTCCAACCATTTTGCTAGGAGTGGGTGAGAGTCAAGTTCAGAACGGAAGCCATATCCTGCCCAAAGGTAACGACCTTCTCTGTCTAGCAGAGCGTCTCCGGCTCCTTCAAAAGGTAGGTCTTGAGGGAGTTCATGAACGATGAAGCCTTGACTGAGAAACCATTCTTTGAAGTAGGCTTCTTCTCCCTGGCGTTCTTTGTGGAAGAAATGGCTTAGAACAACTGTCTTTCCCAACACTAGACCTGCGTTGGCGGTGAATACCATGTCAGGCCAACTTCTTTGAGGTGTTACTAAGTCTACGACCGCGCGTTCTTTGATGAGCTGGTGGAGTTTTTGCCATTGCTCAACTGAGCGTTCGCGTGAGGATTTATGAATGTTGCCCTCCATCCAAGGATTAATTACATAATCCACGTCGTAGTAGTCAGGGGCACACATCAGAAAGCGAATTGAATCTGTCATAATTTATTACCTGGTAGATGCTATACTCTACTTAAGTTTATTTAATAGCCAACGGAAAATCCACTCCTAAAAGTTATTAGGAGTGGCTTTTTTGTGAAAAAAGGCTAATACATTATATTATCACGGTAGTGTCACCTAGAGCAATTCGGGAGTATGTTCGCTTCCGTGATTATCCTGGAGGATGAAAGCTAATTCGCCACAACGTTATATCAAGTCGCATTAATTGACCATATTATTTGTGGGTTTGGTTGAGGTAAAGTAGCAAGATATCCCCAGATCAACCCAACCTAAATTAAACTTATGTTGGGTTTCTCTTCGTTCTACAAGGGCCGATTTTTATTGAGGCTAATTTATAAGACATGATATTACCACATCACTATCACAGTATCTTAGTCTCTTAGTATCTCAAATCCAGCTATTATTGATCAAAGGGAGGAAAGTCCTTACCATACCAGACTTGGAATCGAGAAAACAGCCCCCCTGACAAACCCTCCTATATTTGTTCTGCTGCATCCTGTATCAACTTTTTCCCCACAGTTTGAATGCCTGTATGTTGAAAGTAGTTTGTACTCATATCAATGAATGCAGCCACAAAGTCGAAAGCTTCATCGAAAAACTCTATAAAGCTATTAAGTTGTTCAAAAATACCTTCTCGCGTTAAACCTACTGATCCGACCAAGTTATCCATCCAACCACTAACTGCCCCGAAGGTATTACCAATGAAGCCTACTTTATCATCTCCAGGAATGAAATTACTAATTGCTCCGAAAACCGGATTTTTGGCCAAAGCATTTTCACCCTCTCCAATCAAGCATCTCTTGTACTTTTTGCCAGAAATCTGGGCCAATAGGAAGCAAACTATCCAGAGAAACTAAGGAAGCCATTCGCATCAATGATGAACCAGTATAATTTTCTGTTAGTTCTGATACAAACTCTCCTGGGTTGATAGAAGGCCGACCATAAAGTTTGCTGTAAGCTAATAACTCTACTACAACTTTCATGCACAAGTCAACAGACTGAGTTGTGTCAGACTTAGGAGTTATTTTGTCTAAAAATCCAAACAAGGGAATTTTCTCACCGACTTTGGCAGCCATAGCTGCTGTACCCAAGGCCCTGTCTGCTTGCTCGACCTTTTCATAAAGCCATATAGCTCCCTGGTATCCGTTATCTTGATCATTGTATAACTCGATCGCTTTATTGCGAATTTGTATAATTGTATCTGCATCAGTTTCCCCAGTCACCAACCACTTCAATGGTGTTATCACAACCCACTACATTTTCCCACTCACCAGGTACTACGAAATCTAAAGCATTGATTACCTTGACAGTCATGTTGTCGCTAGGTAGTTCATCCAGTAATTCAACTATTGAATCCTTCATGTTTAACTCTTCTTGACATACTCACTCCGTGGCGCTAACGCGACAACGCGGGATTCTTCGACCGCTCAAACCCCGCCCGCCCCGGCGGGGTTTGAGCGCGGTATGAGCTGAGGTGATATTTAAACCCTGTGTGGATAGCAAACCTATTTTCTGGATTAGGAGTGCGATCATTATAATCACGCGAGAGTTCTCTCTCAC
>JAJEAQ010000207.1 GCA_022822685.1 Trichodesmium sp. jk18x7bins.61 | reverse complement strand
TTTTCAGAGATTCACAACTATATATAGATTTAGGGGTAGGTTTAAAATCGAGAGATGATTTTTTCTCCTATCCCTATACAGAGAAAAATTTTGTTTGTTGGAAAATTATTAGCCTTTGACAGAAGGAGTCAGAAGTACCTGTAAAATTAGTATCAGAACAAATCTGCTAGCATCGATATAGTTAGTTAGGAGTCAGTAGTCAGTAATCAGAACTCAGTAGGGAATATCTCAGATCAGATTTGGTAATTAGGTCGCTCGGATAATTTTTATACCTAATTAAATGGATTTGGTATCAGAAAAATTCTCTATGAAGTTACGTCTAAATTTACCCCCCTAGCCCTCCTTTCCAAAAGGGGGAAGAAGTAATTCGGTAGGCAGGCTAAAAAGTTCTAAAATGTCGTATACCAATTGCCAAAAACATTGCTTTACTTTAATTGTCTATTTCTCCCATCTTATTGGCTGGAGTTAATCCATAGTATGTATTTTGCTTTTGCTCTTTTTATCGTCATTTTTACCAGTTTCAAAGCATAGCGTTACTTTTTCAAAATGGTAGTATATCCTAAATCTATAGAGGTTCGTACTCAACCAGGGCAATATAGCACAGCAGCTCTACTTATTTACAGCACTTTTTATGTTGGTGAGGTACATATATTTCCTCAGACAATGGTCAAAAAAACCTCCGTGCTATACCTTATGCTCCACAAAAGTTCTGTTAGTCTGCCTAGCTACTTACAGCGTATTCCAGGTTGATTAAGTACAATAGTAGGAGTTTATAGAATAGTTTTTGAAGTGTTTAGTCTTCACGAAATTCTGAACTACTAAAATCAATGTACCACATTGATATGGAATAGGCTGTATATCGCGTTTGGTAAAACACTTATAAAAAACTTTGCAGTTTGGCTTGAGCAATATAGTTTGATAATAGGGGCGGCATCCCAACTACAAACAAAGACTTTTTTATAACCAATTATTGGAAATTGGATTATTCAGGAGAGGGAAACTCGAAAAATTCCGACTTTTTCCACATTTTGACTCCTGTTTAATTATTCTGCTTCCTTAACATCTTCCGAATTTTGCTGAGAAAATTTCATATTTGCCCAACTTAATTGTTTAATTTGTTCTGAAACTTTTCCCTGATGAACAGCTTCTTTTAAGTCTCTTGTATCCCGAGCGTGCTGAATAGCTTCTTCTTGGGAACGAGAACTGGTTTCAAAACATTTTTCTAGACTGTCATAAATTTTATATCGGTGAGATTTAATATAATATTGCCTTTCTGTATCTAATAGTTTTGCCATTAGTTCAAGATGCATAGCATCGTCATTACATATTTCTTCTAATACTGACCATTCATCACTGCCTAAAAGACTTATACCTGCTCCCAGACGACTATCTTTAAATGGTTCTCCTGTTACCTCTTCATATATGCGAGGTAAACTATCGTCAAATTCGTGCTTTTCTTCTAGCCAAATGCGTCTAATTTCACTCAGCTCTTCTGGGGAAATTAAAGTAATATCTTGCATATTTTCTGGGGCAGTTTGACGAATTTTTGTTTGAGTTTCTAGTAGTTTTTTCAGCCAATTTTCTCGCCATTCTTTAGTGTAAGGGCCATGAACTACTTGAATAGACTTTTGATTATCTCCCTTTCTTTCAAATAGTTGCACGCCTCCCCAAATTCGACGAAAGTCTCTTTTATCCTTATCTTCTTTTATATCCAATTCGTTTCGCAAATCTAATAAAGGTTGCATCCATTCTTTTTCTTCATCATTTTGAATCATTGCCTCCATAGATTTATCTTGACTTACCATTGTGCAAACCCAACATCCAAAACGGGAGTCTCCACAGCTAGGAGTAGAGGTATCAATTACTAGAGGACATTCATTATCAGCAGTTGCACCTCTGTACATTGTGAATAAGTCTTTATTGCTATTTTTCCATGGATTTTCCCACTGATTTAAGTAAATCCAAACTTCATCATTCCGCCATTCTTCGATGGGGGTATAAATTAAAGAATTAGGTAAGACAGCATAAGGGCTGAGGCGATCGCGCAATCTACCAGTTTGATGTTTAATCATGACTGTAGCGCGACTAACGCTTTCGGCTTTCCGAGTGCCAAGAATCAGAATTACTTCCTGATGATTTCTAACTACTTCTCGTATAAAGTAGTTAGAAGGATTAATTTTTAAGCGAGAAGTACACCAACGAAATTGATTTCTTGGTGCAGGATAGCCTTTGCCGATTAAGTTCACCCAAAAAGTATCTTTAATTTCTGGATAAAGTAATCGGGGAGCTATCGGCATTTCCTGTTCTTGAGCAGCTAGTTTCATTCTTTTAATGGATTTACGTACCCATCGAGAAACTATTGGATTTTCTACTAATGTATCTGTGGTAATTACATATATTGTTTTTGTTCTTTTTTTTAGAGGCAGTTGAGCGATCGCATTCCATACAAGTTGTAAAACTGTGGTGCTATCTTTTCCTCCTGAATATCCTATTATCCAGGGAATAGAATCTAAACAGTATAATTCTTTAATTTCTTGAGTTAACTCCTCTATATTTTTAACCAAATCATCGGTAGTGCGCTGTGGAAATAAGGATTTTTGTATACCTTTCATTTGTATAAAAGCCCTGAAATTTACTAAATAAGCTGAGATATTTTTTTAATTTGAGAAGAGATTCGGGAATCTGGGCAATTGGGTAGGAGATTCCATAGTTGACAGCAAGGTATTATACCTGTCAGGTGGACAGAATAGTTTCTGATTCCCTACTTTTCTCCACCACAAGAAGAAAGATAAAAATTAAGATAATGATTTCTAAATCCTCCTTTTCTATTTCAATAGAGATTTGATTTAATTCTTCCATGCTTTTTCCTAATTAGTGGAAAGTAATGTGTTTTTTGGGGATTCATATCTCCTTTGAAATAAATTAGCCAACTTATACCATTTCTCTGTAACAATGCAATTAGTAATTATTCCTCATTTTTGCTAATACTTGCGTCCATCAAGTTATATTCAGCCCATTTCATGGAGAATTGGTATTAGGTTAAGCTTGCTCACTTTTTCCTTCTTTTAAGCAGGTTCTTTTTTCTGTCACTTTATTTGTCACCAGCAATCCGACGAATTGTTTCCATCTCCAATCCTAATATCTCAGTAATAACTTCTACACTAAAACCAAGTTTTAACAATGTAGGAACAATTTCTAATTTACCTTCAACTCGACCTTCTGCAGGACCTTCTGCCAATAATTCTTGAGCTAATTTTGTCTTTTTTAAATCTGCTAAATCTAACATTGCTTCTAATTCCTCCCTGCTTAAATTTGGCAATTTATAAACTACAATTGTTTCTATTAAATTTATCACATTTTCTCTAATTTGTTCTGTATCTATCTCAACTTGAGACCTTGCCAATAATTCTTTGACTTTCTCTGGAGTACTTTGTGGATCAATTCTTACTAAATCAATAATTCCTAATCCCAAGGAACTACCACTATCTACTACCAATTCATCTAAATAAATCCGTCTGACCTTTGATGGATTCAGCAGCTCTATGTATAGGTTGAGTTGAGATGGTTCTAAATTGCGACTGCTATACAAAACTACTGCTTGCCAGTCTTGAGTATGGTCATTTTGATTCAGATAAATAAAAACTTCAGCAAACAAATTAGCGTAAATATTTGCATCTTTATAATATTGCACTTCTACAAAATAAATCGGTTTCTCATCTCTGCGCTTTACAGGTAGAAATAAACCATCTATCCGCAAAGCTGTTTGCTTTAGTTCTACAGAGTCAAATCGATAATTATTTGCTTCATTACTAGCTCAACCAATTAATTCAAAAAAAAAAACTACTGGGTATCTCCTCAAATAAGCGGTAAAAAATTGGGTCGGTTTTCATAAATTTTGACTAGATGCTATCTATTTTTGATGGCCGAAAAAAAAGAGTATTAGCTTGATATTTTACTTCTCTTCTATTACTTTGGGAAAGTTCTTGTGATTTATAAATTTTAGAACTCTGATAGAAATAGCGATTCCGGGACTTCTCGCGGCGCGAATCGCTCAATTATTTGCTATTAAGAAATCAGAATTTTTGCCGAATTGTTCAAGTCTAGTGATTAGATAACATTAATTTCGAGTAAAACGTAGTATTTAGGTATCAAACAGAAATAGCATCAAATATGAAACATCTTGATCATGTCCCATAGTTAAATATTGACATAATATATATTATGTGATAGTAATTTTTTTTATCTATACTAACTATAGTCAACGATAAAATTTTTAAAAACTTAAATTTACAAAAATTTATATGATAAATATGTTTTGAAAAAGAATTAAAAATATTATGAAAACTCATGGATGAAAAAGGCCAATAAACCAACTTCAGAAATAGCAAAATAAATTTTAGAAAACGATAATAGAGAAAGAGAAGCGATCGCTATTCTTTTAGACAAACATATTGGAAGAGATGACCGACTTTTAGTACAAAAAATTCAGATGGGAAATACTGAAGCTTACATTGGCTCTGTCTCTCTAGAATGGCTAGATAGTCGTGTACGTTTGGCTTCTAAACTACCGTTATTTCGAGAAAAATTTGATTCGGAAACAGATAATATAATTCTGGACTCAGAAACAATAAATGAAATCCAACAACGCCCCTTAGACTGCTCTCGTCAAGCCCCACTAACCCTCTATTTAGCAACTCGAAAATCTCATAAATTTCCTGCAGTTTTAGTAGTGATTAGCCCCAGTTTGGTAGATAATTCCAAGGCAAAAGAATGGAATCAAAATGGTGAAGCAAATCAATCTGCCACAGATTTTTTACCTCTAGATTCAGTCGGAAAATTAGGATTATTAGAACTGAGTTTAGAGGTGGCAGTATTTGCTTTAGATGGTCAACATAGATTGACGGGAATTCAAGGCTTAATGGAGTTAATAAAAACTGGTAGGTTGTCGAGATATAACAAACAAAAATCTATTGCTGCAGCTATTACCATTGATGATTTAGCAGAAACCCATCAAGTATAATTGCCAGAATTACAAAAATTAGCTTACGAACAAATAGGCATAGAATTTATTCCTGCAGTAATAAAAGGAGGAACAAGAGTACAAGCGCGACGGAGAATTAGATCGATTTTTGCCCATGTAAACCTGACTGCCGTCAAATTAAATAAAGGGCAATTAATATTATTAAATGAGGATGATGGATTTGCGATTGTGGCTAGAAAAACTGCCATGAATCATCGGATTTTAAAAGAAAAATCCGAGGGAAAGCTGAGGATTGATTGGGATAGCGCGACTGTTGTAATTAAGTCTACTATTTTAACAACTCTTCAAGCACTTCAAGAAATGTATGAAAGATATTTAAGACCTTGTTATCCTCACTGGAAATCTTCAGATAAAGGTTTAATTCCGATGCGCCCAGAAGAGGAAGGGTTAGAAACAGGGGTGGAGGAATTTATGATACTTTGGGATTATTTAGCTAATTTATCGAGTTATTCTAGATTAGAGAATGGTATCGAAACTCCGGAACTAAGAAAATTTAGTTTTGAAAGAAAACCAGGGGAAGGTCATGTTTTATTCCACCCTGTTGGGCAAGTTGCTTTAGCTGAAGCTCTAGGAATTTTAAGAGATCAAAAAAGCTTTTCTCTGGAATCGGTTTTTTCAGAAATTAAATATGTACGACATGGATGGTGGTTTGAGTGGAATGGAATTTTATGACTCAATTTGGTATGGGGTTCTATATGATTTTAATCGGAAGCGAATGTCGGTAGTTCGAAGAGATTTAGCGACGAGATTGTTTATCTATATATTAGGTGGAATTTATGACAAAATGGAGCGGGCAGAAATTCGTCGCGAATTGGCAGAAGCTAGGAGAGCAGGAAATAATCAAGCTGTAGATTTTAAAGGTAATTTTGTAGGTAATTTTGTGGAATTAAAAAAGGTAGGGTTGCCAGAAATTCTCTCTGAGAGTATATTTTGAGAAAAATTACAGCAATTTTTAGGATTATGAAGTAAAACAAATGGGGGTTTTAGGCAACATTTAATATCCAGGGCAAGTATAATGTACTTCAAAAACATTGAATGATATTAGTGGTAGAAGTAATTGTAAATTGCTAACCAAGTAAAAACTCTCTAATACCAATAAAAATTGAGTCTCTCGAAACTTCAATAAGTCTAATTTCTGAGAAGTGATTGACTCGTACCAAAATTATGGGAAACATTACGAGAATATTTGTTCAACAATTACTAAACAAATATTTTTCCAAATACTCCCAATGTTTATGACCATATTCCTCTCTCAGTGCATCTTTTTAAGGGTATGGCCTCTGTGAATATACAAGTGTATGTGCATAATCCCAAATTCAAAAAAGATAGTTACATTAAAATCCTCATCCCCAACCCCTAATTCCTGACTCCGCGCTTCCCAATTCTTACCAAAATAAACTCTGTAGTAATATATTTTGAAAATGGTATAACCCCACCTTGTAGATGGATGGGTAATCCTGCCGGAAGTGGTTATTTTGCTGGCTTTGTGGCAACTTAAAGAAAAGACGAAAATAGCTCAAAACAAATTTTATGGATAGTATTTTTGTTCAAATAGTTGCCTATCGAGATTTAGAGTTAGTTCCAACAGTAAAAGAGGCGATCGCCCATGCCACTCATCCCGAACGTATTAGTTTTGGCATTTGTTGGCAGTATCGTACGAATCGGGAAAAATACTGTATTAATAAACTCAAAGGTATAAATAATTGTCGTATTATAGAAGTTCCAGCTTCTGAAGCTCGTGGTGTGGGTTGGGCTAGAGCTCGAGTACAAAAGTTGTGGCAAAAAGAAGACTATACTTTGCAAATAGATGCTCACATGAGATTTTTGCCTGGTTGGGATGTAGAATTAATTAAAATGCTCAGAATGTGCCCTAGTGAAAAACCGATTTTGAGTAGTTATCCCCCTGCTTACGAACCTCCGAGAAAGTTGATTGGGGATACACCGACTCGTTTAGAAGGGAATGGGCTTGAACATACTGATATTTTAAGTTTAAGAGCAATAGGTGATTTGAGTAAATGTAGTACTCCACAACCAGGAGCTTTTGTTGCTGCTGGATTTATTTTTGCTAAAGGGTCAATTATTGAGGATATTCCTTACGATCCTAATATTTATTTTACCGGGGAAGAGGTATTATTTGCTGCTAGAGCTTGGACAAGGGGATGGGATATTTACCATCCTCATCGTAGTGTGTGTTGGCATTTTTATAATACTGGTAAAAAGCGGGTTGTACATTGGGAAGATCATAAAAATTGGTGGATGCAAAATAAAGTCTCTGAGTCTCGTTTTCGCCAGATTTTGGGGATGGAAACTGCCACAGAAGATTTTGGGATTTATGGCTTGGGAAATGTGAGAAGTTTGCCAGAATATGAGGCGATCGCTGGTGTGAGTTTTAAAGAACGTTGGTTTATTTGTTTTGTTTGAAGGAAGAAGGAAGGACAGTACTTTGAAAAACCTGTCATAATGCTTATTATCTGATTAATTTTCAAGTACTTGTAGGTTGGGTTTAGTTACTTCAACCCAAGCAGGTTGTATTATCATTGGGTAATGAGGATAGGAGTGGAGCAGAAAGAAGGTTTTGTAATTAAAAATTGTAATTAAAAATAATCACCCACCCTCCCACAAATATGTAAGCCTACCCAACACATAAGTTATACGCTTCGCTCTACCCAAATTACTTTTATTGAGGTTAGTTAGAGTCGACGCCCGATATTATTCGGGGCGCCTCTCCTTCAGAACCCCCTGTGAGACTTTCACCTCATCCGGCTCCTAGTTAGTCTAAGTTTTCACTCTGCTCATGTGTTCATAATGATGACATTGGCTGTGGAGT
>JAJEAQ010000403.1 GCA_022822685.1 Trichodesmium sp. jk18x7bins.61 | reverse complement strand
GAAATCTTTGTTGGGTAGAGGATGGAAGAAAAAGCGTTTGAGCAGGGAGCCTCCCTGCTGTTCTGTAATGGAATAGATCGGGATTCTAAATTTGTCCCCCCATGTAGAGCCTGTAGCTTTAGCTAAAACATGTAGCTTTAGCTAAAGCTACATAAGAAAGCTCCGACCGGGGTCGGCCACCTGACCTGCCAGACTGGAACTTTTAACTCCTGTCATATTTCTACTAAAGCTAAGTATTTTTTTTAAATATTTAAGTCTGATAATGGACATCAAAGTTTTATAAATTTTTCCATATATTTTGGGTGACTCAACTGTTGAGAATGATTGAGCTATTTAGTTATACATAAATTTTTCTGGAAGTTGAGATTATAGATAATAGCTATATAGTATTTCAACCTGAGTACTGAAAATTTTGGGATTAGGTAGAGATTTTGATACTAAATTAGATCAAGCTATACTAGCAATGAGTCATACCTCAATTTGGCTAGAATAGTTTAAGGTCAATGACCCCATCTTTTTAGACTATCGGGGTTGTTCAAGATGAGTAGACTTTGCGCAAGCAATTGTCGATCGCAAGATATTCTGCATAGTGAAGTAGGTGAACAGCTTGTGGAGTATGCTTCTAACCTGCGTACTAAAAACAAGGGTATTTCCCTAGTTTTGTCCATCTTCCCCAGTTGCTGATTTAGGTGCTTTCTCCAGAAGACTTCTTTGCAGAATTGGTGCTAAGGGACTACAAACTTGATACATCGGATTATTTCCATAATTCATGTTCCAGTACTAAATTAAACGCCCACAATTCGGACTCAACGTTTAGGCGGGAGAGGAATCCTTGCCGGAGCGGTTGAAAATTAAAAAATTTGCAGTAGATTCGTAATAACCGAAAGTCTGAAACTATAGAAAGATGCCGTCTTCAGAGTCTTCAGCCCCAATATCACAGTCTGAGGAAACACCTACTCAGTCAACACCTTTGCCAACCGAGTTTATCGTTGAGTTTTGGGGTGTGCGAGGTAGCATACCTACACCTGGTAGTAATACAGTTCGCTACGGTGGTAATACCTCCTGTGTGGAAATGCGTATAGGAGAAAAACGTTTAATTTTTGATGGAGGTACAGGCTTAAGAGTATTGGGTTTAAACCTTCTGAAGCAAATGCCAGTTGAAGCCCATATATTTTTTAGTCATACTCACTGGGACCATATTCAAGGTTTCCCGTTTTTTGTTCCTGCATTTGTACTAAATAACAAATTCTATATATATGGAGCAATAGCCCCTAATGGTACAACAATTCAGGAATGTTTGTCTGACCAAATGCTAAATCCCAATTTTCCTATTCCCCTACAGGCGATGAGGTCTGAGATGAAATTTTATGACTTTAAGACTGGAGATGTAATTAAGATTGATGATATTGAGATAGAAACGGCTCCCCTCAATCACCCTAATTTTGCCATTGGATATAGAGTTTCTTGGCGGGGTAAAAAAGTAGTGTATTGTCCTGATACAGAACATTATCAAGACCGTTTTGATGAAAATGTACTCCATCTAGCTCGTGATGCTGATTTGCTAATTTATGATGCTACTTATACAAATGAGGAGTATTATAATCTTAAGTCTCCTAAAATTGGTTGGGGACATTCTACTTGGGAGGTAGGGGTAGAAATTGCCAAAAAAGCAGGTGTGAAACAAATAGCTATGTTTCAGCACGATCCTTCTCATAATGACAATTTTTTAGATAAAGTTCAGGTAGCCCTCAAATCAGTATTTCCCAATGGATTAGTAACAAAAGAAGGTATGACAATTCCTTTGCTTTAAAAGTTAGTAAAAATATTCTGGCATTCTACAACAGAGATTATTTTCATGTCAAAATCTAATCTCAGAAATAGACATAGACAACGACAACCTCTTCTTTTGCTGTTACTGCTAATATTGTTGTGGGCGATAAGTGGTGGTTTGGTTATGGCCAAATTTTCTACTGCAACTACTATTTCACAATCTGAATTAATTAGTAATGTTGATGTAGTTCCCTCTCGTTATCAGTCAGGACTATCAATATATCTGGAGAATTGTTCTACTTGTCATATTGCAATACCACCTCAAGCTCTTCCTACAGAAACCTGGCAAATAATTCTCCAAGATTCTCAACACTATGGTGTGCAAGTTCCTACTTTATTTGATCCACCTCGTCAAATTGTTTGGAACTATCTACAAGTTTATTCCCGCCAAAAATCTCCGCAAGAAGAGAAAATACCTTACAGAATTGGTAAGTCTCGTTATTTCAAAGCGCTTCATCCTAAAGTTGAACTACCTCCACAATTAACTATCAAAACTTGTGTTTCTTGTCATCCCTTGGTTAAACAATTTGATTTTCGGACTCTGAGTTCAGAATGGGAAGATTGAAGTAAGGATTCAGGTATCTCAAACCCAGTTATAGAGAGACTTATGAAAACGACTGACTCAGCAATTTAACAGCCTTATTCTCAATAATCACGAAAACAAAGGCTTGTAGCCATCTATAGTTGAGGATAGGATGGGGGAGGCAATTGCCGGAAATGCTTATCCATCAAGATTTATAGGCTTTTCCATAAGACCTGAATCCTTACAGATTGAAGAAAAAAGAAGGCAGAATGGAAGATTTACATACTATTTTTTTTTCCCTAACTTTGGTCTGTGACCTCAAACTTCTTTGAGAGAGTGCAGGGATTTAAAATTAAGGCTTATATAGAATTGGACGAGAATCGATGATTGCCATCTCCAGGAGTTAATACAAGTTTGAAAATATATTGCTACAAAGTGCTTGATAGATGGGGAATGGGCAGGGGATTCAGTTTAACCCAATTTTTGGCTAAGGGTCTGATGACGATATTAGGATAAAATAATTTATACCTCTATAAGACCTCTAAATCAAAGTGAAAAGAGAGAAATTATCATACCCGTCTACAGGGTGGGGTAGTTGATAATATCTTGACAAAATTTATAATAAATGGTAATAAAAACAACCATTTTGGTAGTTAATTATTAAAATTTAACTTAGATAACAGCTATGTTCAAAAAACTTCTGGGAGACCCTAACGCACGTAAACTCAAAAAATTTCAACCTTGGGTGACAGACATTAATATTCTTGAAGAAGATATTCAAAAGCTTTCGGATGAACAACTCAGGGCAAAAACAGGAGAATTTAAACAAGCTCTGGAAAAAGCAAGTTCTAAGGATGAGGAAAAAGAAGTATTAGAGGAAATATTACCAGAAGCTTTTGTTGTAGTCCGAGAAGCAGGAAAGCGAGTTCTAGGTATGCGACACTTTGATGTCCAACTTTTGGGGGGTATCATTTTGCATCAAGGCCAAATAGCAGAAATGAAAACAGGGGAGGGTAAAACCCTTGTGGCTACATTACCAGCATACTTAAATGGCCTGGCGGGTAAAGGGGTGCATGTGATTACGGTTAATGATTATCTCGCTAGACGAGATGCAGAATGGATGGGCCAAGTCCATCGGTTTCTGGGTTTAACTGTGGGGTTAATTCAACAGGGCATGAGCCCAGAAGAACGAAAACAAAATTATGCCTGTGATATAACTTACGCGACTAATAGCGAAGTGGGTTTTGACTACTTGCGGGATAATATGGCAACTAGCATGGATGAAGTAGTACAGCGTCCATTTAATTTTTGCATTATTGATGAAGTTGACTCTGTACTGGTGGATGAAGCACGTACCCCTTTGATTATTTCTGGGCAAGTAGAAAGACCTAGTGAGAAATATATTAAGGCAGCACAAATTGCCGCAGCTTTAAGTAAAGACTCAGAACATTATGAAGTAGATGAAAAAGCACGTAATGTGTTGTTGAGTGATGAGGGTTTTGCAGAGGCAGAAAAATTATTGGGAGTACAAGATTTATATAATCCAGAAGATCCTTGGGCGCATTTTGTGTTTAATGCTTTGAAGGCCAAAGAACTTTTTATTAAAGATGTCAACTATATTGTGCGTGAGGATGAAGTAGTTATTGTTGATGAATTTACTGGGCGGGTAATGCCGGGCAGACGTTGGAGTGATGGGCTGCATCAGGCAATCGAAGCAAAGGAAAGGGTAGATATTCAACCAGAAACTCAAACATTGGCAACTATTACTTATCAGAATTTTTTCTTACTCTACCCGAAATTGTCGGGAATGACGGGAACGGCTAAAACTGAAGAGACGGAATTTGAAAAGATTTATAATTTACAAGTGACAATCATACCGACGAATAAACCAACTGGTAGAAGGGATTTGTCGGATGTGGTTTATAAGACAGAAAGAGGGAAATGGCAGGCGATCGCTAATGAATGCGCAGAAATGCACCAGGGAGGCCGCCCGGTTTTGGTGGGTACGACTAGTGTAGAAAAGTCAGAGTTATTGTCGAGGCTACTGGGTAAGTTGAAGATTCCCCATCAGTTGCTGAATGCTAAACCGGAAAATGTGGAGCGAGAGTCAGAGATTATTGCACAAGCAGGGCGTCAGGGAGCGGTGACGATCGCAACTAATATGGCAGGTAGAGGTACTGATATTATTTTGGGTGGGAATGCTGAGTATATGGCAAGATTAAAGGTACGGGAGTACCTGATGCCAAGAGTTGTAAAGCCAGAAGAAGATAATGGTATGGGTATGGTGCGGGTACCAGGGGTTAAGAAGCCAAATTTAGCAAAAGGTTTTGCTCCAGAGAAGAAGGTGAAAACTTGGAAAGTCTCACCTCAGATTTTTCCAGTGCAATTATCTCGACAAACTGAGGAAATGTTGAAGGCGGCAGTGGATTTTGCAGTGCAAGAGTGGGGAGAGCGATCGCTGCCAGAATTGGTGGCAGAAGATAAGGTGGCGATTGCTGCAGAAAAAGCTCCGACTCAAGATCAAGTAATTCAAAAGTTGCGGGAAGTGTACAACTTGATTCGCACAGAGTATGAGGGGCACATAAATCGAGAACATGATGAAGTGGTAAATTTTGGCGGGTTGCACGTTATCGGCACTGAGCGTCACGAATCACGCCGGATTGATAATCAGTTGCGCGGTAGGGCGGGGCGACAAGGAGATCCGGGTTCGACTAAGTTTTTCTTGAGTTTGGAAGATAATTTATTAAGGATTTTTGGGGGCGATCGTGTTGCTGGTATGATGCAGGCGTTTGGGGTAGAAGAGGATATGCCTATTGAGTCGGGGTTATTAACTCGCTCTCTCGAAGGCGCTCAGAAAAAGGTGGAGACCTACTATTATGATATGCGGAAGCAGGTGTTTGAGTATGATGAGGTGATGAATAATCAACGTCGAGCTATTTATGCCGAAAGGCGACGGGTATTGGAAGGTAAGGATTTGAAAGAACAGGTGATTAAGTATGGAGAACAAACTATGGATGATATTGTTGAGGCCTATATTAATCCAGAGTTGCCTTCGGAAGAGTGGGAATTGGATAAGTTGGTAGATAAGGTAAAAGAATTTGTATATCTGTTGGCAGATTTGACTCCGGAACAGTTGTTTGATTTGTCCATGGATGAGATTGAGACTTTTCTGCACGAACAAGTACGGAATGCTTATGATATTAAGGAAGCACAGGTAAATCAGATTCGTGGCGGTTTGATGCGAGATGCGGAACGTTTCTTTATTTTGCAGCAGATTGATACTTTATGGCGGGAGCATTTACAACAGATGGATGCGTTGCGGGAGTCTGTTGGTTTGCGGGGTTATGGGCAAAAGGATCCATTGCTCGAGTATAAGAGTGAGGGTTATGAGTTATTCTTGGATATGATGACGGATATTCGCCGAAATGTAGTTTATTCTCTATTCCAATTTCAACCTCAACCCGCAGTGCCAACTACTTCAGCAGAAACAGTTTAGTTAGAGATCAAATGTTCGTAGTTGCGATGCGGCGCGCGCCAATTGGAGTCATAGCTTGAAAGCGCAACTACTAATATCTATATTAAGCTAGGGTAGAAATTTTTGAGTTTTTCTGAGAATCATAGCTAATAGTAGATGAGGCGATCGCGATGAAATTCAAAAGTTGCGGAATGGTGAGTGAAGCAGGGCGATAATTATTGGCGTTGCACAATAGAAAATGATGTTATGGAATCTGCTGATGAATTGTCCTGATTTTCAGCAAAGGAAATGCCCAAAAATAGCCAGAGCAGGGAAATAATCATTCGCCACTGTGCAACGCCTAATTATTAAGGTGTAGTTAGAGACTGTTTGTAAAAGTGAGGTGAAATTCCTGTGTAGGGTGGGTTAGGTGGAGATATCTCCTCGTACTCACTAAGATTTTACTTATCCACCGTAACCCACCAAAATTAAGCACTCTAGCTATCTTAATTTGGGCTTTATAAACAATCTTTTATATAATGTCCGCTTAATTAGTGATAAAAAACTTTCTCCTCCTGATACCTTCTTTTTCTCTTCACGCCTCGAAATTCCTTCTTCATTCTTCTGCGCCGACTCCCAATTTTATTATACTTAATCATCCGGACATGATATTGTACCAAAAATTTCAAAAAAGATGTTGAGAGTAGTCAGGTGAGCAAATATGTAGTTATTGAGACCAAAGATAAATTTGGCTTTCTTGGCCCACCCTACAGATACTAATAGTAGATGAGGCGATCGCGATGAAATTCGAAAGTTGCGGAATGGTGAGTGAAGCAGGGCGATAATTATTCAGAGGTAATAATATCAAGTCTAGATAATTAGGTATAAAACTGTAAGTTGGGTTAATCACGCTTCGTAACCAAACAAAAATCTACATGATGTTGGGTTACCCTTGCGGGATATTGCTACATTCTTCAACCTTACCTACCCAATCTTGTCACTCTGTGAGGATTAATACAACAGTATAGATAATACCATGGGTGAAAAAAAGAATGTTACAAATGAGTGTCTGGAAGTCTATCCTTGTGGGGGCGCGTGCTATAGCAGTGATTCTTCAAATTGGTATAACAGAGGTAAACTGAGTGATAATTAACCAAAATAAATTTTATATTTCTCCAGAATAATATTTAGCCGGAGAGCGAGAAAGTCCAATTAAACATGAGTATAGACAAGGAAAAGTTTATGCAATGGTATGGGCCAATAAATCTCATATTATTATTGCTAGCAATTTAGTAACAGAGCTGAATATTTATCTGCGTGATAATAACTGTATTGTACTTACTTCCGATATTAAAGTTCGACTAGAAACTGCTAACTATTATTATTATCCTGATATAGCAGTAACTTGTGATGAAAAGGATCTAAGTTCCAATGAAGACTTTATTATTTATCCTGCTTTAATAATAGAAATTTTATCTCCAACAACAGCTAACTTTGATAGAGGAGGTAAATTTGCTGATTATCAAACTGCTACAAGTTTACAAGAATATGTATTAGTAAGTCAGTCTCAAATCAATATAGAATGTTTTCGCAAAAATCAACAAGGCATTTGGCTTTCTCAAACTTATACAAAAGGAGAAGAAGTCAATTTTGCTAGTGTAAATTTTAGTTGCCAGATTGAATCTATTTATCAAAAAGTTCCAGAACTTCAATAATTTCTGAGCCGAAATTCAAAAAAGGCAGTTATTATATCATGTCCGGTTAAATAATTATACTTTGATGTCAGGAAGTTAGAGGGCAGAAGGCAGCTATGCTAAAGGGTTTCTTCCCATTGTGACTTGATTTTATACACTTTCATGTGGCGAGGTGGCTCAACGATGCTACCGGACATGATATTACTCTTTGATTTATGCTTATGGCCCAACATTTTAGACCTTGCAGGAATTATAAAAATTCAAGCTTTCCTTTCCCCCCTCACATCCTCCCCTTTATAAAGGTAGGGCTAGGGGGGATTCCATTGGAAAATTAGAAGCCAGAAGATTCTGGTGTTTTTGTTTCACAGGGGACTGAGGAGGATCGAAACACAACACTGATCGGATGAGATGATATTATTTGTGATGACTAATTAATCTCAAGTAATATTATTTATATTTCTAGTGAAAAAAAAGAGTTAATATTTCTAGTGAAAAAAAAGAGTTAAAACTCCGACTGTGATTCAGATGGAAACTGTTGAATGTGGTGCAGCAGCCCTAAGTATCATCCTTGCTTACTACGGTAGGATTGTACCTCTAGCTGAACTCCGACAAGAATGTGGTGTTTCCCGTGATGGCAGTAAAGCATCCAAAATAATTATGGCAGCCAGAAATTATGGCATGGAAGCAGGTGGCTTCAAAGCAGAAACTTTAGAACAACTTGAGGAATTACCTCCCCCCTACATAGTTTTTTGGGAATTTAATCATTTCCTAGTAGTAGAAGGATTCAATAAAAATCACGTTTTCCTCAACGCTCCGGCCACTGGCCCTGGGAAAGTTTCCTGGGAGGAATTTGATCAAGGCTTTACTGGGGTTATCCTAACTATTGGACCAGAGCCAGAATTTGACAAAGGTGGTCGTAAACCAAGGGTTATCCTGGCGCTATATCGAAGACTAAGACCATCTTTTGCTGCAATTATCTATTGTATTGTTGCAGGTTTTTGGCTAGTGATTCCAGGTTTAGCAGTACCAGTATTTAGCCAAATATTTGTTGATAATATTCTTGTAGAAAATCGTACAGACTGGCTGCGGCCTCTAATTATTGGCATGACGATCGCCATGGTATTGCAAAGTTTGCTGACACTATTACGACTACACTATCTGAGAAAATTAATGATTAAATTATTTATAGGGATATCGAGTCAGTTTATATGGCATACCTTGCGGCTACCTATAGGATTTTATGCCCAAAGATATGCTGGAGAAATTAACGATCGCGTTAGCATTAACAATAAAGTTGCCCAAGTGCTTTCTGGACAGTTAGCTACCACGGTTATTGATACAGTGATGGTCATATTTTCTGGGTTGGTGATGTTGGCTTATGATTGGGTATTAACTTTAATCGGAATCAGCTTTTCTACTGTTAATATCTTGGCTTTGGAGTGGGTATCTCGGCAACGAGTAGATGCAAATACTCACCCCTGCAAGCTCAAGGTAAACTTGCAGGGGTGAGTATTGCAGGGTTGCAAAGTATGGAAACACTCAAAGCATCAACCTTGGAGTCAGATTTTTTTCTCGGCTAACTGGATATTATGCAAAAGTAATGAATACTCAGCAAGAATTAGAAATGACAAATCAAGTTCTACAGATTTTGCCCACATTTCTATCATCCCTAACTTCAACATTAATATTAATAGTGGGTGGTTTGCGCGTCATGGGGAACTAAGTATTGGTATGTTGGTAGCATTTCAGAGTTTGATGTTAAGTTTTCAGCAACCAGTAAATACTTTGGTAGGTTTTGGTAGTACTCTTCAGGAGTTAGAGGGAGATTTGAATCGCCTTGATGATGTTTTAAGCAATCAGATTGAGCCTCTCAAGCAGGAAGAAGGAAGCAGAAAGCCAGTTTTTTAATACAGAGACAGAAATAAGTAGGCAAGGTTTGGAAAATACTGATATTTCATACAAGACAAAACTCACAGGATATGTGGAATTACAGAATATTACATTTGGCTATTCACGAGTCGACCCACCTTTAATTGTAAATTTGAGTTTGTCGTTGCAGCCTGGGCAAAAAGTAGCATTAGTAGGTGGGAGCGGGGAAAATCAACGATCGCCAAGTTGATTTGTGGTTTATATTAACCTTGGGAGGGATAAATTTTGTTTGACGGTATTCCCCGACAGGATATTTCGCCGACAATATTGACACATTCTCTATCGATGGTGGAACAGGAAATTTTTTTGTTTGGTGGCACAGTGCGCGATAATTTAAGTTTGTGGGATTCGACTATACCAACTGCTCAACTTGTGAAAGCTTGTCAGGATGCAGTTATCCATGATGCAGTGATGGCTATTCCTGGTGGATACGATGGAGAGTTATCGGAGGGAGGGGCAAATTTCAGTGAGGGGCAGAGGCAAAGGTTAGAAATCGCTCGTGCTTTGGTGAATAATCCGACTATATTAGTGATGGATGAAGCGACGAGCGCTTTGGATGCGGAAACAGAAAAATGATTGTTGATGATTTGCGGAGTCGGGGATGTAGTTGTATTATTGTGGCGCACCGCTTGAGTACGATTCGTGATTGTGATGAGATTATTGTTTTGGAAAATGGTGAAGTAGTGCAGCGCGGTACCCATGAAGAAATTTTGCAGGAAGAAGGGGTTTATCGGTGGTTGATTAGTTCTGAGGGTTAATTAGTCTTTTGATAATTGACGGCTGTCACTTATCACTTATCACTTGTCACTTGTCAATTATCAATATTTAACTAAAAAATGGAACACAAAGCCAAATCAAAAATAAAAATATTCTTGAGTATTTTGTCTGCGAGTCTTCTAGTTAGCCTAGGAATCATACTAAATATATTCATCTTCAAACAAAAAAGCTGCTTTGAGTGCAGAAAGAATAGTATTTAAAGTACCCAATCTAACAGATTTGTATATGTCTGTAGATTCCTTGGAAGTTTTTGCTAAAGAAGGAAAAATTACTAATGATTTTGGCTTTTATGCAGCTTTTATGGAGGAACCAGATTTAGCAAAATTGCAGAAAGTATTGCAAAAACGTTTTGAAGTTCCCCCAGACTTAGTTACTCGCATTACAAATATGGCAATGGGAGAAGATTTTCTAAAACATTTAGGAAAGTTAGTACAAATTGATCCTGATATTAACGGTTATGATGCCATGAGAACTGCTTTAATCGAAGCTGCATCAGATCCAAAAGATGGTTTTACGATTATCAACGTCATCAAAAAAATTCCAGCAGAAACAATCAGAATTAGTGCAGATTTTTTAACTCAATTTGCTAATGAGTTAACAACTTTTGAAGAATACCGAGATACTCCTGTTCAAGCCATTGTGGAACAAGCAGAAAGACAAGTATCTACAGAACATCCATCAATGAATTATGAACAACTGCCAGATTTGAGTAAATTAGGTCCTTATAAAGTTACTAAAAAATCTATTAATTTTGAAATAAATAGTTTGCGCCAAACTTACACAGGTTTAGCAGGTTCTTATAATCTTGAAGCTGATATTTACCTACCAGAAGGAATTTCTAAACCAGTACCATTAGTAGTCTACAGTCATGGTTTTGGAGCTGAAAAAAAAGCATTCTTTTAGCAGAGCATTTAGCATCTTATGGGATTGCATTAGCGGGAGTCGAACATCTAGGTAGTAATTTAAAATATCGCGAATCTTTTCTAGAAGGAGAAATCAACATAGATATTAGTCCAATTGAATATATTAGTCGTCCATCAGACCTCACATATTTATTAGATGAACTGGAAAAGTTAGTTGTAACTGACCCTGATTGGCAATCTAAAATAGAACTAGAAAGAGTGGGTGCATTGGGAAATTCTTTTGGTGGTACGACAGTTTTATCTTTAGCAGGTGCTAATATTAATTTACCCAGATTAAATCAAGGATGCGACCCAGAAAAGTTGACCCTAAATATATCTGTATTATTACAATGTCGTGCTAGTTATTTACCACCATCCAATTATCAATTAAGAGACTCTCGTATTAAAGCAGTTTTTGCTGATTTTCCCCTAACAAGTGTAATATTTGGAGTCGAAGAAATGAGAAAGATTTCTATCCCTACTCTGATCATGGGAGGCAGTCACGATATTCTCACTCCAGGAATAGAAGAAGATGTTCATCCTTTTATTTGGATGGATAACCCCAATAAATATTTAGCTTTTTTTGGTTCCAGGAACTCATTTTTCTACTAGCACTTTAATACC
>JAJEAQ010000565.1 GCA_022822685.1 Trichodesmium sp. jk18x7bins.61 | reverse complement strand
GCGTCGACTCTAACTATTTAGATTCAGCCGAATTTCAACAACTAGCTAAAGCAACTATTGATGCTAAAATCAGAGGAAATCTGCCGTTAATGCTAGTTAATAGTATATTTCCATAATTTTTACCAGAGCAGGTATTACAGTGCTTTAGGTCAATTTTTGCGGGTAATGAGTGATATATTTATGACTCTATCTGATAAATATGATCAGGGCAAAATAAAATTTATTCCTGAAGTGGTAAATCATATTTTGTCAGGGTTAGTAGCAGCAGCGAATTTACCAATTACCTTTGCAGTTAATCTTAAGGGTAAACGCTATGAAATAATTCCTAAATCAGTGGGTTTAACCTTTTTAGCTGATACAGCCGTTCCCTATGTAGAAGCAGTTTTCTTAAGAGGTACACCATTTTTAGGAATAGTGTCATATAATGCTCAAGCTCAACAAATCGATCCCGATCAAAGTCGATTTATTTATGGTGCCTTGTATGCCGATCCTTTGCCTATTGGTGGTGCGGGAATTCCACCGACATTACTCATGCAAGATATGAGACATTTTTTACCAGATTATCTTTTAGAGGTTTATCAAAAAACTAACCGAGGTACAGATAATTTACGAGTCAAAATTTGTCATAGTTTTCAGAAGTCAATGTTTTGTGTGACAACAACTGCTGTCTTGGGGTTAGCACCTCATCCCTTGGATACAGAAAATTCAGATGAGCAAGCTGCAAATCAAACATATTTAGAAGCGTGGATGGATCGATTTTTAACATCACGATTACAAATCGTTAATGATTAAATCATGTCTGCTTAATTGCAGATCAAAAAATGTTTGTTTGTAGTTGCGATGCAGGGCAATGATCCTGTATCAATATAGCATGATGGGAGCAACTACAAATCTTAATATTTAGCAAACGATCGGGTCGCATTGCCTCAGCAAATCCCATCTAAACTATTTAGCAAGCTTCCCAACACGAAATAACACCGTAAAAATATGATCACTAACTATGAGGTTATTTCCAAAACTGTCATCACCATCATCATATTCCTGATTTTGCCAGCTCAAAGATAGAGTTGGACTATTATTCTTATTCTGGAGTTGCCTAGTTAAAGTGACACCAGAGATAGAGCGATTAGAGGTTTCATCGATTGGTGCGATATAGCCATAGAAAGTGAGAGTATAGGTACATTGTTGGTCGCTGGAGGTATTTTGGAACAGACAATTTGCTGTTAGACTTAGTTGAATTTCTAGCCCTGTCAAGGTTTGGGGTGCAAGTGTTGTAGTGGGAACTTTTCTATCTAGAGGAACTGTTCGCAGTTGGAAATAAGTGCCTTTTTGGTCTACTGTATAAACGTTATTGCGAGTTACAGCGGTTTTCATAAAGGTAGACTACAATAATAGAAAATTTCAGCAAGCGCTCGTGAAACCTTATTCTATCGACTTAAGAGAAAAAATTGTAGAGGCATATCAACAAGGTGAAGGTTCTTATCGACAAAAGGCCCAGCGTTTTCGAGTCAGCTTGAGCTTCATTCAAAGACTGATTCCCCGTTATCAAAAAGAAAATACTCTTGAACCCCAACCCATAGGGCGGCCAACATCAGGAAAACTAGCACCATACAAACAGAAAATTCTACAATACCTAGAAGATTCGAAGGATTGTTAACTGTTTAAAGAGTTGCTCAAGTCCAACTACAAACTAACATTTTTTATCAGTCATTAACCTAATATAATTTCCATCCTAGCCTCGTTGTTTGCAAATAAATTCGCTTCAATGTATTAACATCCTTAGCTGAAATTGGAGGCGGAGAAGCTACCTGAGAATAATACATAACATCAGTTTTGTCTGGGCTATGCCCCCAAATACCCAAAGCATGACCAAATTCGTGACGAGCAGCAGCGGGGAGATATTTGCCTACTTGCATTGGGCTCAACCAAATCACAAAGCTTACAGATAAAACTCCATTTTCGTCTTGATATAACTGATAGCGAGTTTCCGCTGACTTAGCTCTTAAGTTTCCTGGTGTCAAAGGAGGCCGTTTGTTAAAAATTTTGATCCCAGCGATTTCTGGGTTATCCACTACTTGCAAAGGTAAATAAGTATTCCATTCCCAGATAGCGTCTACTACTTTCCGACTCCATTCGCGAGAGGTGGATTGATTGGCATCTTGAGGGTTAGGGGGATCGCCAGAATGTTGAACATACACCTTAATAGGAAACCGCGACCAAATCAGATAACCTGCATCCTGCACTTCAATTTGATCGAAATAATCACCACTATTACTTGAGTCTTGCCATTGCGCCAAAGTAGGTGGTAGAGGATGAGCTTGCGGAGGGGGTAAATTTTCAGGAGTAAGTGCTACACTGGGCTTGGAAATCAAAAAATAGAGAGCCAGCATCCAAAGAGTAAAGCCTAAAAAAAAGAACCACAAAGAGTAACGCTTTAAACTGGGAAAATAAGGGAAACGTGCCATGTTAGTGTTAGGCGATCGCTAAATTCAAAATTGCACGACTTATGGTTTTTTTTGATGAGCTAGAAAATCAGTATTTAAGCAAAATCAACTTGAATAAATAGAGGATTTTTCACCCTCTATTTATTACCATCTTCCTGCTTCGATTCTTCTTTTCCTATGAGCAGATTTAACTTTCAGAAACAACTTCAGCCTTTACATCCTCAGATGGCATTAATGATGCAATAGTTTTCTCACGGTCTAACTTAAACACCAAAATACCTAAAGGAGGCAAACACAAATCCAAAGATTGATGATGATTATGGTAATACCAATCCTCAGTCCACTTACCTCCCAAATTACCCATATTGCTGCCTCCATAATTACCAGCATCACTATTAAATACTTCAGTATAGAATCCTGGTTCAGGCACACCGATACGATAGTGACTATGAGGTTGAGGAGTAAAATTGCAAATTGTTACCAAAAAGTCTTTCGTATCTTTAGCGCGACGAATAAAAGACACTACACTATGACTATTATCGCTACAGTCTATCCACTGGAACCCTTCTTCGCTAAAATCTTGCTCATACAAGGCAGGTTGAGAACGATAGAGTTTATGCAAATCCTGGAAAAACCGCTTCATTCCTTGATGAGCATCATGTTGGAGAAGATGCCATTCCAAATCGCCCCAAACATCCCACTCATTCCACTGAGGAAATTCCATACCCATAAACATAGTTTTCTTGCCAGGATGGGTAAACATATAAGCAAATAAAGCCCGCACATTAGCAAACTTCTGCCAATCATCTCCAGGCATTTTACCTAAAATACTGCTCTTGCCATGTACCACCTCATCGTGAGACAGAGCCAACATATAGTTCTCGCTATAGTGATACCAAATACTGAAAGTAACATTATTTTGCTGGAACTGTCGGAACCAAGGGTCCATTTCAAAATAGTCAAGCATATCGTGCATCCAACCCATATTCC
>JAJEAQ010000316.1 GCA_022822685.1 Trichodesmium sp. jk18x7bins.61 | reverse complement strand
CACCAGACTGCATCAAGCGAGAAGTTTCTGAGGCAGTATGCAAACGGAAACAAGCCAAAATTTTCGGCTCAAACCAAATCGGATCGTAAACTGCTATCCGTTTCCACATTTCCCAATCAGCAGCCGAAGCAGCTTGGAGGCTAAAACCACCCAATTTTTCATAAGTGCTGCGTTTAACGACTACACTGGCACATTGAATCCGTTGCCTGAGCGCGATTCTTTCTATAAATTTATCAACAATGCCTGGTGTTTTCCTTTCCAATGGAGAGATGAAGAGTTGCTTGTCAGTCTCATCTATATAATAGTGACGACAAAAAGCTGCTCCCACTGTTGTATTTTGCTCTACTCCACGGCGTAGATTTTCATAAAATCCTGGCCAGACAAAATCATCATCATGGAGTAGATGAATCCAGTATCCTTGTGCTCGTTGTAGACAGATATTAAAAATTGGAGCTTGGCCAATATCTTGTGGAAAATGTCGATAAAAATTTACTCTTTCTCCCCCTACTTTTCGGACAATTGCTTCTAGTTGATCTTGAATTTTAGCATCAGAACAATCATTGACTACTTCGATCTGCATTTCTTCTGGAGGCAGAGCTTGTTGTAATACACTTTTGAGAGTTTGTTCTAAATATTTGATTTTTTTGTAGGTAGGAATCATTACGGAAAAAAACGGTCTTTTCCCACTGACAGACACAGGATAAATAGCTGGAAATTTACCATAAATTTCAGTCAAGTTATAATTTTTTATATCGGGATTATTTTGTGGTTGGTCATAATCAGGCGATCGCTTGACTTTCATATTATTAAATGTCTGAATAAGTACATTACTTACAATCTCAGCCATTTTTGACCAAGAAAATTTTTTCGCCTGTGCTAAACTTGCATTAATTAATGATTTCCGAACTTCTGGTTTTTGAACTTTAGATAAAGCTTTTACCAAGCCATTAATATCACTGTCATTTACATAAAAAACTGCTGTTCCTCCCACTTCAGGAATAGAAGAATTTGAGCAAGTAATAACTGGACAACCACAAGCCATTGCTTCAACAATCGGCATTCCAAAGCCTTCATGTTTAGATGGATAAATTAATGCTACGGCTCCAGAATAGGCCATTTTTAATTCTTCATCTTTGAGTTGTAACATGTGAATCTTAGTCTCAGAAACAAATCTTTTCAATTCAGTTTCTAATCCTGGTTTTCCACCTAGGCAAACAACATCAAAGTTTTCGTAATTTTCCAGCTTAGGAAAAGCTTGGAAAAATAAAGTCGTGTTTTTATAGCCTTGCCAACCTATCCTCTCACCCACTATTAAAAAATATGGTTTAGATATGTTGTATCTTAATTTAAAATTAGTCACCTCTTGAGGCTTGGGTATGTAGAAATTGCTACTATCTACGCCACAATGAGCTACGGTTACTAAATCTGATGATATCTTGGGGAAGTATTTAATTAAGTCACGAGTAGTATTTTCAGAGATTGTAATATATGAAACTGCATGGTTAATTCCGTGATGTTTTTGTTTCCACGGTGGAGAATTCAGGCCTTTTCTCAATACTTCTGGAATCATGTCATAAGCCATAAATACGGAAGGTGTCGAAATGGGAGTAGTGTAGTAACTAGAGATAAATAAATCTGCCTTTTCTGCATCACATATTGCCTGTAGTATTTGGCGATCGCTTTCTATTTTACTATAGTCATACCGTGGCACTAATCGATATTGAAGATCGGGAATTTTAGGAGCAGTTCCACCCCTATCTAATACTAAAATATGTCTGGAAAAACCATCTCTCACCCATGCAGATAATAAAGACTTCCAAACCCTGGCTATACCTGTCTTGTTAAGTTGGAAAAAAACTCCATCAACTACAACTTTTAAATTATTATTCACCAATTCTTGAGAAGTTTTTTTCAGGGATTCGATGACTTTTAAGTATTTTTGTTCAGTCAAGATGTTTCGGGCTTGGCTTGCTTTATCTATCTGACATAATTTCTGGAATAAAACTGGAGATATTTCTTTTTCCGTAAGCAAATGTAGAGAATCTCCATAAGAATACAATTTTAGTTTAAATCTAGCAGCAATTATTGATAAAGCTTTGAGAGTATATATAGAAATATGTTGACCTTCAGAAAGGGCATAATACCACCAGTCTTTAGGTTTAGGATTTTCTTTTGGCAGTATCTTTGTGCTAAATAAGATATTTCGAGAATGTTGGAGGATTTGATTTATTTCTGGAAGAGGATTAACTAAGTGTTCAAATACTTCAACAGTGGTAATCAACTCATATTTAGAATCTGAAATATCAGTTGCTACAAATTTTTGAGCAAAAAGATTTTCGCAGTAGCGATCATACCCGTAAAAATCTAATCCTGAATCCCTCATTAATCCCACTAATAAACCATAACCACAACCATAGTCTAGAAATTTACCTTTAGGGTTGAAAAAATGATTAATGATTTTGTTTGTAATTTGTGCGAATGCTATATTCCTCCCTACTAAACCTACATCACTCTTAGCTATTGGCTCTGCATAAGCTTCCGCCAACCAGTAAGGATTTTCTGTTTGTACAAACCCGCAATAGCAACATTGAAAATAGTTAATATTGTATTTATTTAAAATCTTCGCATTATCAAAATAGCGTGATGCTGCACCGCAAATCTTACATTGCTGAGATAAAGTCCCACTAAACATTGTTTTTTCTGTAAATTCGTCAGCTTCAATATTACGACTAATAGAGGCAGGATGATTTAGAGGAAAAATCATTTCCCCCACAGACATATTGGCAAATTTACTATTTACGTCTTTAGTATGAGTTGCTGTTGGACTAAAACCAATATTAGAAACTAAATTAACATGGGGTAGAATAGTTAAGCCATTCTGACTCCAACAGGCAAAAGTCCAAGAATAGCCCCAAGCATCAAAGCCTTGATAACTATGCTCAAAAATCTGTGACCAGTATTTAACTGCCTGAGTATTTTGCAGAATATTCTCTAACCACTGACTATCCCTAAATTCCGACCATAACTGCATCTGATTATCATAATTTTTCCATGCTCTGCGCCAAGTTGCCCAACCCCAACAATGAAAATAATGAGAGAAATAATAACTAGATTCCGTATACCTATTCTCAAATAAAAAGTTGTCTCCAGATATAGCCATGATTTTTTCATTATGATGATATCTTTCTAACAACTCTTCACAAAACTGAAAAAATGTCTGATGTGGTAAACAGTCATCCTCCAATATAATTGCTGATTCAACCATGCTAAAAACCCAGTTCAAACCACTAGGAATCCGCAGTTTACAAGTTAAATTTATCTCAGAATAATTAGTCAAAACTTCACACTTCCAATCAACCTGATTAATTATTCTTCTTGCTGCCATACACTTCTCAGCTTCTCCTGGTTTATCGGGGCGAGGAGCATCAGCTATTACAAATAGTTGGGGTGGTTTGACTTGACGAATTGCCTCAAAGACTTTTTCTGTTGTATCTGGCCGATTAAATATAATCAAAACTACAGGAGTTTTTAATTGAAATTGAGTCATTTTCAATTGTCTTTCATTCTTAAATATTAGTAACTTTATATAGAATATCTTGATAAGACCGTTCTGAGTTCCCCTGATTTATAACATTAGATAGTTCTGCAATAGGTTCATATAATGGTTTTAAAAATGATTCAATTGCTTTTCTATCTCTATAACGCACTTCTATCAATATAAGTTTTGGCTGATATTTATCAAAGTCAATACCTTGCAATACATTTAATTCAAAACCTTCAACATCTAATGAAAAACAATCAATATTTTCTACTCTATGCTTGTCAAGAATTGCAGTTAGTGTCGTTGCTGGTACACTGATTTCATAAGTATTATTAATGTTTTGAACTTGGCAACCTGTTGTTAAATGAACTTTTTTTTCCTCCTCTGACTCCATAGCTCCATCTACAAAAGACATCAGATTACAGTAGTACATTTTCACATAATTTTGACCATAATCAAAAGGTACTAAAGCATAATTTTCAACTGCTGATTTAGGGCGATTAATTCGACATTTTGCTGCCAACTCTGGTATTGCTTCTATCAGGAGACATTGCCAGCTTTTGTACTTCTCAAAATATAAAGTATTACTTTGACTGATTCCGTCATTAGCTCCAGCTTCAATAAAAAATCCTTTTTCCCAATTTAAGTAAGGAACAAGTTTAAGATCGAGTTGATTTAAAGCAAATGATTTTCGAGTTAATAATGATTCTCTTTGTGGTAGTCTTTGCTGATTATTATTTTCTACAAATAACCTATCTTGTTGCTGCAAATTTTTACTAACATTCCTATATATCTCCGCTGATTTAGGTGCTAGTGCCAGAACTTTTTTATAGTGAGCGATCGCCTGTTCTATTTGCCCTTTTTTGTAATAAATATTGCCGAGCTTTGCATGAACTATTGCCAAGTTAGGCTGGTATTTTATGGCTAGCTCATAAGAGCGAATTGCTTTTTGAATTTGACCTTGTGAGTGGGAGATCTCACCTAATCGCTGGTAAGCTTCAGCAGAATCTGGTTGATGTTTAATAGCCTCGTAACAAGCCAAAATCTGATGCTCTTGACTGCCTTGATTTTTATTTTTTCTTTGAGCGATCGCCTCAGTTTGACCTAGTGAAATTCCCAAACAAGATTTTTTCCTACTAGGTAAACTACCCCTACTAAATAACTCTTCATCTCGCCAAAAAATCGAAGTACAAATCTTATATTTTTGAGTAGGAACTAGGCCGTAAAAATCTAATCGTTTGAATTTTTTTTCTTGGAGAAACTCTAGGGCTAGATCATTTTCCTCTCGATCTGAATTATCAAAAATTATCAAGCCATTCCCTGTTAATTTACCATAACATAGCTCGGCACAACGCGCCCTATTAATCCCATCGATCACAATTACATCAAAATAACCATCACTATATCTCTTAATTTCAGCAGCATATTTTTCCCTATCCTCAATCAAAGAAAGGGTGACATTTTCTGGAAGAGAATTTTGGAGTAGGAGAAAATAATCAGGATTATGTTCTACAGAAATTACTTGTTTGACTCTGGGAGCATACCATAAAGTTGATTGTCCGCTCCCATATTCAAATACTCTAAAATCACTCTTTAATTTATCTTCAATGAATTCAATCGCAGGATAGGAATACCAAGGCAGAGGATGATAATTGTCATCTATTACCTTTCCCTCTGTTAATGATTTTAGCCATCCTGAAGTTTCTAGATAATTCAACTTACTTTTGTATTAATTCTAACTTTTGACTTTTGTGGTATTATATTATAAATAAGTTAACATAAGTTAATATACCAAAATTAAGAATAAAGTCCTGACACCATAAAAATAAGGAGGATCGACTCAAGTGAATAATAAAAGGTGGAGAAACGCTGGCCTCTATGCCCTATTGGCAATCGTGGTCATTGCTTTAGCAACCACATTCTTTGATCAACAATCCCAAACCCGCGAAACATGGAAATACAGCGAGTTCATTCAGCAGGTAGAAAACAATAATGTAGATAGAGTCAGTATCAGTTCTGACCGTACAGTCGCTAGGGTAAAAATAGCCGATGGTACTGTAGTCCATGTTAATTTACCCAACGACCCTGACCTAATTAATATTCTAACTGAAAATAACGTAGATATTTCCGTACTGCCCCAAAGTGAAGAAGGTTTCTGGGTGAGAGCATTAAGTAGTTTATTCTTTCCCATCCTATTATTAGTGGGACTGTTTTTCCTACTACGTCGGGCTCAAAGTGGACCAGGCAGCCAAGCTATGAACTTTGGTAAGTCCAAGGCTAGAGTGCAAATGGAACCCCAAACCCAAGTCACATTTGGCGATGTAGCAGGTATTGAACAAGCCAAACTGGAACTAGCAGAAGTTGTAGACTTCCTCAAAAATGCCGATCACTTCACAGCAGTAGGAGCAAAAATTCCTAAAGGTGTACTTTTAGTCGGACCTCCAGGAACAGGAAAAACTCTACTGGCAAAAGCTGTTGCTGGGGAAGCAGGGGTGCCATTCTTCTCCATCTCAGGTTCGGAATTTGTCGAAATGTTTGTGGGTGTGGGTGCTTCTCGTGTTCGTGACCTATTTGAGCAGGCCAAGTCTAACGCTCCCTGTATTGTTTTTATAGATGAAATAGATGCAGTTGGTCGTCAAAGGGGTGCTGGTTTAGGTGGTGGTAATGATGAAAGGGAACAAACTCTCAACCAGCTACTGACTGAAATGGATGGTTTTGAAGGTAATACAGGCATCATTATTATAGCTGCCACTAACCGTCCTGATGTTTTAGATGCTGCCCTACTTCGCCCTGGCCGTTTTGACCGTCAAGTAGTGGTGGAGCGCCCGGATTATGCCGGCCGTCTGGAAATTCTCAATGTTCATGCTCGTGGCAAGAACCTTTCTAAAGATGTGGATTTAGAAAAAATTGCCCGTCGAACTCCTGGATTTACTGGGGCTGATTTATCTAATCTGTTGAATGAAGCAGCTATTCTGGCAGCTCGTCGCAATTTAACTGAAATCTCGATGGATGAAGTTAATGATGCTATTGACCGGGTATTGGCAGGCCCTGAGAAGAAAGACCGAGTGATGAGCGAGAAGCGGAAGCAGTTAGTAGCATATCACGAGGCTGGTCATGCTTTGGTTGGGGCCCTGATGCCTGATTATGACCCTGTACAGAAGATTAGTATTATTCCTCGTGGCCAAGCTGGTGGTTTGACTTGGTTTACTCCTAGTGAAGACCGGATGGACTCTGGTTTGTATTCCCGGGCTTACTTACAGAATCAAATGGCTGTGGCTTTAGGTGGCCGTACTGCTGAGGAAATTATTTTTGGCGATGAAGAAGTAACTACTGGAGCTTCTAATGATTTACAGCAGGTAGCCCGTGTAGCACGTCAGATGGTAACTCGGTTTGGGATGAGCGATCGCCTCGGTCCTGTTGCTCTGGGTCGTCAAAATGGTAATATGTTCTTAGGTAGAGATATTATGGCAGAGCGTGACTTTTCTGAGGAAACTGCTGCTGCGATTGATGGTGAAGTGCGCAATTTGGTAGAGCAAGCTTATCGTCGTGCTAAGGAAGTGTTAATAAATAACCGTCATGTCTTGGATAAGTTGGCGGAGATGTTAATTGATAAGGAGACTGTAGATTCTGAGGAGTTACAGGAGTTATTGGCTACTAATGATGTGAAGATGGCTGCTTTGGTATAGAGCTATCTGAAATTTTTTTCTACTATTGGAATAATTTATTTATGGCTACTTGGGATGATTCTAGAGTAGCCTATATTTTTGTAGGCCTTCAGCAACAGAAAATTAACTTTCACTTCCATTGATACCTTTGGCGCTGAGAAAGCCCGCTAGTTTTGCCTAGTGGGCTTTACTATAACAGTTATTTTGGCTTTATTTGTTAAACTAAGCCAGGATTGTCACCACTCCCGACTCGTCTTCAAAACCATATGTGAGACTTTCACCTCATACGGCTCCTCTCTTAAGGGTTCCTTGTCATGGATACATCCTTTAAAGACAACAGAAGACATAATGAAATATCTTTATCGACTGACTGCTTTTATGTCTTCTGTTGTCCTTGAGTCGTGACAATGTCGGTGTAATACTTGTTTGTTTTTGTAAGTATTGCCACCACCTTGAGACTTAGGGACAATGTAGTCAACATCTATTCGTTGGTCTGAAGGTTAATCCGCAGTGCGTACATTTATTCTTCTGACGTTTAAATAAAGTTGCTACTTCTTTTCTAACGCCGGGATGTTGGCCAATTCTTGATGCCCAGTAAGTCCTGTCTCCGTCTAGTGGTGATTTTCCTATTCGTCCACCTGTCAGCCTAGGCTCGCAATCTTACCTTCTGGTAGTTAAAAGTTTTGATTGCTCTTTTCCCCGTCACGGATTGATGTTCAGTCGCTACCGTGTGGCCTATGCTGTCAACCCAACAACAGGGCGGATAGAATTTCACTATCAAGGTTATATGAGTTTTCCAAGTCAAAGTATTGTTATGACCTGGAAGGCTTATTATACTTAGCTTTTAGCTAGCTTTTAAGCCAACGAGTCGCACAATACTTAGAAGCTCTAAAAATTCTTCCACAACTTTTTCAGGTTCTGAATCCCACTTTCTCCAGTCAAACCGAAAAATCTTCACACCATTTCGCAAAAAATCTCTTTCTCTTTTTTACTCTTCTACTCGTCGTTGAGGAGCATGGGAAGGAGCATCGACTTCGAGGATTCCGCACTTGAAACCTTTGGATATTTGGTAGCAAACTAGAAAGTCTGGCTCTTTATTTTCTCGCCCATTTGTTGTAGTGATACGGCAAGCGCTATTGGGAAAAAATAGTAAACCTCTGTTATCAAGTTCCTGCGCAATTTTGACTTCATATTGCGAGCGAAAGCGCATTCCTTTCCAAAAGATAATATTTTTTTAGCTCCCAATCTGACACTATTTAGTGCTAAAGAATCGAGGAGGGTTCCTTATTAATCAAGTTAGTATAATTAAAGCTGGCATTATAGAAGTTAGCATAACTCAAATTAACACCACTTAAATCAGTATTATCCAAATAAAATTCCAGAAAATCTCTTTCTCCCCTAGCATAAAGCATTAATAATTCTTCTTTCTTCTTATTCGCATAAAGCTTTAATTTTTCAAATTGTATCAAAAGCTCTGATTCTTCTCTATCCATATAGCCAAGTTTTATCAATTACTACTACAATACATCATTTTTGTTTAATAATTTAATGAGTGCATCTCAGTTAATCCATAAATAGAAATACTCAAAATCATATTTAAATTTTTATTTGCCTAATATCTGTTTCTAATTCATCAAATACCGCTTCACCTCGCTTTAGCTCTTCTATGCCGATTGCCACTTCCTGTTTAAGTTTTTCAAATCGCGCTTTATAAATATGTTCTCGCTCTGCTAATAACTTTAGTCCTTCCCGAATTACTGCTAAAGAATATTACCATTGGTCAAAGATTGAATGTTTCAAAAAAACGTCCTTCTAGAGAATAAATTGATTCTCTGAGCAGAGAAAAAATAAAAGCCCAGGACTATTTAGATTTAGAACTTTATGATTATGCAATAAGAACTAGGATGAGGTGTTGAATTGTCTTCCTCTGAGCAAATCAAAAATTATTTTACTCACTGTTGTTACTGTACTGATGAGTTATGCAAATGGCTGTAGCTAAGAGACTGTTTGTAAAGCAAATATTAAGATAGCTAGAGTGCTTAATCCTGGTGGGTTACGGTGGACAACTAAAATTATGGTGAGTACAAGGGGATAGTTCCACCTAACCCACCCTACGCCAGAATTTAATCTGAGTTTTACAAACAATCTCTAGTATATTGCCTGTTTCAAACAACGATAATAATTTTCACCTAAATTTGTAATTTTCTCCACAAACTATGCAAGCTCCTCCCCTTGATTCTGCTTTTTTAAATCATAAATATGAGCAATATCTCCTACAGTAAGTTCACATTGGAAATGGCTAAAACAGCCTTTGAATTAACCCTAGAAGAAAATCAAGATTTATTTTCTGAAGTTCAGCCGGTTAAACCGTCTCAAATTCTCACAACTATTCTGCAAGAATATATTCCTCTGGCTACTGCAATTAATACGGAAAAAGCTCGCTCTGAATTATTAATTTCCCAAATTTTAGCTGATGTTAGGCGACAATTAAATTATCGAATTAGTCTCTTTTCGGGAACAGAATTTAACGTAAATCAAGATGTAGGATTGCAAGGATATTGTGATTTTTTACTTAGTTGTTCTCCCGAACAATATTTTATTGCTGCTCCAGTTATGATGATTGTTGAAGCTAAAAATGAAAATATTATTCGTGGCTTAGGGCAATGTGTTGCAAGTATGGTAGGAGCACAATTTTTTAATCAGCGAGCCGACAATGGACTGCAAGTTATTTATGGTGCAGTAACAACTGGAACAAACTGGAAATTTTTAACACTTGAAGGGAAAATTGTGTGTATTGATGTAGTGGAATATTATGTCAAAGAAATCGATAAAATTTTAGGAATTATTTTGAAACCATTTCAGGAGCATATATAGCAATTAAGTCCTTGAATTTATTATTCCATCATTTTTGTAAAACCACGTTTTAAGTAGTTAGGCATAATAAAACGCACAATCATTGAAGCAAGTAAATTTGCCAAAATTATTCTGGCTTCTGACTACTTTCTGCAACAATTAACTTGATTTGCGATCGCGTACTTAGCTATATTTTTTTACCAAGATTTTTGATATGTTTGAATAAAATAACTAAAAAACTGCCTAGCATCTGGGCTCAATTTTTATAACAAGCCTAACTGCCGAAAACAACTAATAAGGGGTACATAATAATCGCAATGATTACCCCAACTGTAGATAATATCTAAAGTACGTCTAGGTTTATTAACATCATAAACTCCCCGATGAATTCCCCAGACATGAAATAATAAGGCATCTCCTTGATTCAGCAAAATTTTCTGCTTTCCAGGCATATTATCATCCAGATTCGATTTCCCATTTTCTCCCTTTCTAATTTCATATTCTTCTGGTGAATCCCACCTTTGTTCTGAACCAGGCACGTATTCTAAATAATCATCTGGCAAAAAAGCTACTCGAAAATGTACACCAGTATTATGTTTAATTCTTTTTTGTTCGAGTTCAGGTTCAGGAGCTAAAAATTGTGTATCACGATGCCAAATACCTTTCTCGGATTTATCAGCAGGATTAAAAAAATATTGGGTATTGTGGAAGAGGATTTTTTCACCAGAAATGAATTCTAAGATTTCAATGATTTTTCGCTCGGCAAGGAATTCTAATAGCTCTATTAACCACTGTGGATGTTACTGAAAGTAATTGGGCGTGGTTAAATATGCCATGTTCGTTGTATTTGCTGCTTGTTCAATATTGGGGGATGCTGCTAGCCATTGATTTAAAATATCATCACAAATTAGGTGTAGTTTTTTAGCCTTGTGGGATTTAGGAAGTTAGGAAAAATGCCAAATCATTGGTTTTCCATTGATGTTTTATGTGAATTAGATTTGGTCTTGGCATGACAGTCATTTTGATACAAATGCAGATAGATTTTTTTAACTCGCTTATTTGGTTTTTATGTTTCAGCTCCTGCTGCCTTCCTCAATAATTACTGGAATTTGTTTGATACTAAAACCAATCTTCTTGAACGCTATTTTTCCCCTTATATGCCTGACCTTTACTATGAATTTCACGAGTTTTTTCAAACAATTTTTCTAGAGTTAGTCCCCAGTTTTGCATGACTTTTTCTAAGTCTTCCTGAATATCTATTGCACCAGGAAAACCCTGATAACGAATTTTTAATCTTGCCAATTCTGCTAAACTGTAGGCAGTATCTGTTTTTGTTAAAAGGTCGTTAACTATTTCGCGATCGCTCTTATATTGAGGATGCTGTTGCTGAGATTCTAAGTCCATAGAATTAATAAATAGGGAAGAATAAATCAGAAATGATACCAATTCTCAAAAATAATTTCACAAATAATTTCAGTTCGATTCTGTCGAATAATTGCCTGAAATTATTGTCAGTTCAAGTTTTCAAGTAAATCAAAGATTGCTTTGCTTCCCTCGCAACGCTCCACGCTTTTAAATGCATGACTTTTAACTTTTAACTTCCGTAAAAGGGTATGAGTCAGTAGGGTGAGACACAAGTGCCATCCAACAAAAAAACTCTTGAGTCAGCGGGATAGTCATATTAAGTCAATTACTTTTGACTTATTTTTTCCACTTTTGAAAAGGACTATCTTGAGGAGCTTTTTGAGTATTATAAACTAAATTTGGCTGAAGTTCTAAGGCCTTTTCTTGCCAAAAAAATGCTTCGTAAAATCTCCCTTCTTGTTCTAAAACTTTGCCTAAATTCCAATAAGCTACGGCCAAATCAGGTTGCAGCTTAATTGCTTTTCTATAGGTAATCATTGCGGCCTCAATTTCTCCTTTTTTATAATACATACTACCCTGGTTGACAATAGCTTCGATAAAATTTGGATTGTTTTTTATTGCTAATGAATAAGCACGAATTGCAGCATTTACTTTATTTTGTGCTTGCAATACGTTTCCTAAAGTCTTATAAATTGGTGCAAAATTTGGCTGAATTTTTAAGGCTCTATGACACAGAGCGATCGCTTCTGTGAATTTTCCATGATGATAACAAGTATCTGCCAATTTATTGAGAGCTTCCGGCTGATTCTGTTCAGATTGAAATAATTCTTGGCAACTATTTTTTTCTGTAGTTGATTGAGCATATTTTTTGGATTTATTATCTTTTTGGAAAGATTTTTTCTCTTTTAAATTTACGTTCATACTTAAACTCAAAGACTATATATGAATATTTGATATAACTCAATCATTACCAAATCTATTCTTACTGTCAAGTCAAAAAAGAAACATGAGCGCTGACAACTCGCCAGCCCAAGGGAGTGCGCATCCAAGTCTGACTTTGCCTACCAAATTTTCCAGTTTCTTGACGCTGAAATTCAGTATTTGCTGTGGCCAAATCTCGACCATAAGTAGTAATAACAGTTTTGAGCAATACCCGCTCTAAATTAACTTTTTGACGAGCCTTGCGAAAAGCAGCGATCGCCTCATATCCATATAGATTTTCATTCACTCCATAACGAATTGTGTAGGGACTATTCCAAAATAATTCATCCCAAA
>JAJEAQ010000219.1 GCA_022822685.1 Trichodesmium sp. jk18x7bins.61 | reverse complement strand
CAGATAAATATTCTCACCAAATCACATAATTAGCACAAACTCACCAAAAATAAAAACAAGAAATAAATCGTTATTAGCAACTAAAATATCAGAGTAAATTTCAAGAATTAGCAGGAATTAATCAGCCCCAAATTAAAGACGTAAAAAAAAATTAGCAGACAAGCATCAACAGGAAATGGCTACTTTACAGAATTATCACAAACAAAAACTCATAGAAACAATTAAATCATTAGGACAAAAACATCAAAAAAAGCTACAAACTAAAATCAAAAAATTGGAAAAAAATCATCAAGAATCTATGCTGGAAACGATGAAATATATGACCACTCAAAATCATAATAAGCTGCAGCAAAGAATCAAGGAATTAAAGCCAAGCTATGATATTCAGCTGCCAGCAAAATTAAATCTCTTCAAGCCAAGCATCAAGGTCAAATTAGGGAACTTAGAAAGCAATATGAAGATGAAGTCTGAATATTGGTCTCCTTTTTGAAGGATAATTAATATACTGCTTCATTCCTTAACTTTTGAATTAAATCTAGAGTATTTTGATAGGCCTGAATTCTGCCGCCTTGCTGATAAAGTTCTGCCGCCTTTTGCCAGTCTTTTAGCGCCTGCTGTAGCTGCTGATCTGCTTTTTTCTGATCTTTCATTTTTTGATAAGCAAGACTATTTTGATAATAAGCATTAGCACGATTGTAGTAGGCATCAGCATAGCCTTGATTTAATTCAATTGCTTTAGTATAATCCTTAATAGGGTTCTGGCCACGTGTGGGTTCGTGAGGGTTAACTAACAAACTGCGGGCAATACCCATATTAAAATAGATTTCTGGGCTGTTATTCGGCTCTTTTTCTAAAGCACGATTAAAATAAGCGATCGCTTCCCAAGCATCTCCCTGATCTAAATAACTGATGCCTTTGAAATATAAAGCCTCAGCACTCTGAGGATTAATCTTTGACATCGGAGTGCTATCGGCAGGAGCATAATCTAATATTAAGTCGGAAGGATTAATGCTAGCCTCAGATAATTTTCTGATCAAACTATTAATAGGAACCGCAGCATTAAACCCTGTTTTAATTGGCGCTACATCTCCAGAATTAGTTTGAGCAAAACCAAATTCGCCTTGTCCATGAATGCCAATAACGCGACCATCAGCATCAAAAACTGGACCTCCACTCATACCACTCCAAGTCACAGCTTGATAACGTAAAGTATAACCTTCAGGGCGAGTTTTGGGACGACTTGTGACTAATCCAGGAGATAATTCTGGGGATCTATCAGTACCAAATAAGCCACCAGTAGCAGGATAACCAAACACATATATTTGGGAGCCAATAATTGATTGCTCAGAATTACCTAAAGTCGCCACTGGATACTCTTCTGGACTTTCAAATTTAAGTATAGCTAAATCTGGTTCTTCATCAGTTTTCTGTAAATTTACGACATCGATGACTGTATAGTCTTGTTCTTGATGAGTCCTAATACTATATTTAATATTGGAGTCTTCTACTACATGATTAACTGTCAGGACAGTATAAATATTACCATTTTTAGCAATAATTACACCTGAACCATCACCTAAGCTACTATTAATTTGTACTGTAATTGGCGTAGCAATTGTAGCTACTTCTTGAGCCGTTTTAGCAGTTACTACTCTGGGGAGAGTGATTACAATTGCTGCTACAGTAGCAGTACCTAATAAACAGCTATTGAGAGAATTAAAACGATACAAAACCATAATTTGAGGATACTTTAATCTAGAACAGTTAAATATTAGATGGCTATCAAGAACCTCCAAGAGAACTGCGATTATAACCGTGAAGTTTGGCTCCTTAGGTGAATTGGAGGCAGCGGGCTATTGCTTTTTAATATAAGTGGTGATATAAACCCCGCCGTTAAGGGTGAGGTCTGATGAATCTGAGTTTAATGCTCCCTACTGGTGTGAGGCCAGAAAGTCACGCCCAAGCCTGAATCAACACCGCGCGAGCAAAGGGAATAAATTACTACCGTTGGGTGATGAGTCTGGGAATCCTAAGTAAGTTGAATCTGCTCAACTTATTGGAATGAAGCACCAGGTAACTGGTATTTAGCAATCGTAGACCATAATCTTTGATTTGCTCAAAGAGGTTCAATTACTATCCTGACGTAAATTTGATAAATTTGTTCTCGGTATTAAAAGTAGGGATACCTAAAACAGAGAGAAAAGGTGTAGAAACTCCCTGCTTTCATACCTTGAGTTTCTATCTAGTCGCGAAGTCAGCCACTTCATCAAAGATATTATGTTTTCCTCGCTCTACCATCACGCGCTCAGTAATGGTTTTTGCCTTGTTTTATGTTATAAAGCGACAAGTCTAAAGAGCGATATCTAGATCACTCAAGTCATGATCATCTGCCTCACTACAAGCATACTTAGAGGGTGGGCGATCGCTGCTCCAAGCCCACCAACTGCAACCACACTGACAATGATAAAATTCTTGCCATTTCCGCCTACCATTATCTGTATACACAGGCGATCACCTATTAATCCAAACTTCCTGTGCTTCCATTGTACTTGCCCCACACTGAGGACAGCAGAACTGAAACCCATGAATTGCTGATTCGGTCCATGGGGGAGGAGTTAGACTAAAAGCTTCCATGTTCTACTCTCTTAATATACGTGTGCTGTGTGTCAACATTTTAACTGAAGGTCAAACTTTCAAGATCAATTGCTCTGAGATTTTGGCTTGATTTTGCTTGAAGAACCGCACCTTCTAATAAACTAAATAAAGCTAGACATTTGCCATCGGTGACTACAAATGATTTCACTACTCATTCGTTTCAATGTGCACTTGCACAGAAAGTTCTAGTTCTGCCAATAAACCATGGGTAAGATCAATTTCTTTCCCTTTTCGTCTTCCGTCAATGGTATAAATAAAAAATTGCCCACTAGCCTTAGCCTCAGAAAATTATCTCGAATCATCATGAATATCTTATTAAATTTTATATCTTTAATTGGAATCGTAATTCTATGCTTCATTGCATGGTTAGGTTCAGAAAATCGCCGAGTCATTCCCTGGAACATTATATTTTGGGGCATAGGATTACAGTTATTTGTTGGTCTACTTGTATTTATACTGCCAACTCGTGACCTAATTGCACAAATGAATAATCTCTTAAATTTGTTACTAGATGCTTCAGAGGCAGGGGCCAGATTTTTATTTGGCGGTTCTGATTCTATATTTGTCCCAGAACCCAATCGCATTGTTGGACCAGGGCCGGCAGCTAGATGGATAGTTAGAACTGTAGGTACTCCTTATGTGGAAATTCCTGGTGATCGCCTCGGTCCTGATAATCTCCAAATGGGCTTTATTTTTGCCTTTCGTACCCTGCCACAAATCATATTTTTCTCTGGGTTAATTAGCCTACTATATCGTCTCCATATTATTCAACCGCTAGTCCAATTATTTGCTAAAATCTTCCAAAAAACAATGAGAATTAGTGGGGCAGAATCTTTATCTGGTGCTGCTAATATATTCGTAGGTATAGAATCGGCAATTGCTGTCAAACCATATTTACAGGATATGACTCGTAGCGAACTTTGCACTATTTTATCCTGTTGTTTCGGTTCGGTAGCCTCTTCAATATTAGGTATACATGCTTTTATCCTCAGACCAACATTTCCTGGTATTACAGGACACTTAGTATCGGCATCAATAATGACTATTCCTGCTTGTTTTATACTCAGCAAACTTTTGATACCAGAAACTGAGGAGCCGAAAACTTTAGGTCACGTTCCACCTATAGAAGAGGATGACAAACTACAAAGCCCAATGGAGAGTTTAATCAATGGAGGAATAGATGGAGTCAACATGGCAGTTGGAATTGTGGCAATAATTACTGTCATTCTAGGATTGCTTGCTTTGGTTAATTCTATACTAGGTGGTTTGGCAAATCTACCAAGTCCAATAGGAAATATATTTCAGGTAATTACTATACAGAATATCTTAGAGGTGATATTTCTACCCTTGACTTTTCTCACCGGAGTATCTCTAGAATGGAACGAACTATGGCAAGCTTCGATATTAATTGGCCGTAGATTATTTGAGACAAGTATCCCGCCTTACTTAACTTTGGCACAACTAAATGCAGCCGGACAAATTAGCGATCGCGCCTTACTAATAGTTAGTTATGTTCTCAGCGGTTTTACTCATATTGCATCCTACGGAATTTTTGTCGGGGGAATATCAAGCCTGATATCTTCCCGGCGTTCGGAAATTTCTGCTCTTGGTTGGAAAGCACTATGGGCTGCTACTCTTGCTACTTTAATAACAGGCTGTGTCGCCGGATTATTTGATTTGGGTAACTCTGCTATATTAGGTAGATGATCTACAGAAAAACTATTTATAACATGAGACTTTAATATGAAAAATTGGCGATTAATTAGTATTGGACTATTGACAACTCTAATTCTATTAATTTTCTCTATTGTGGAAAATGGGCATCAAATGTTTTTAGCGAAACCTGCTCAAGCTGAATATACTAATGATTCACCAATCACTTTGAATCCTAATCCGTATAAAGGGAATATATTTGAGATTTGGATTATAGAAGGTTATCAACACAAAGTTATTGCTGGTGTATCTACGATTGAATCTCCAGAAGGGAATTTAGCTTATACTGTGGTAGTCAAACCTCAAATTAATGAACAACAGTTAAGTAATCAAACCTTAGCGCAAATTGCTATTAATGAATTTGCTAAAGGAGAGAATTTTAAACCAGGAGAATTTGAAACAGTTACAGCAGGAGAAATTACTTGATCTTGGAGTGGTAGTTTAACAATGAATAATTATACACAACCTCTCAATGGTATAATCTTAGGCCGTCAGATCAAAAGAAATGTATTTTTATTATTGATTGCTGCTACAGGAACAAAAGCAAAATCTCTACCCCAAGTTTTGCAAGTTTTATCTAAAAGTTTAAAAGCCGTTTAACTTACTTCCTGAGCAAACAGTAAAAGAGGGAGAAAACTCAAGTAAAAATATGAAAATATTCCCTCTATATTTCGGTAGATATTGCCTTAAAATGCTTCCTTCGCTAATATGGAACTCGCTTATATAATAGACGCAACTAATAGTGAGAAAGAGAATATATATTCAACTTTCTCCCTAACTCCTCTATACTCCCCCCTCCTTTCTTGAAAATATGAATCCAGAACCTTCTGAAACTAGCCGTTTATTTGATCTCATGCCTGCTTCTGGGCGCATGATGACAAAAATAGTTGGTAAACCCCAACAATCTAAAATTATTGAAACTACATTACCTTGGCCTTGGAAAAACGCTCTCGTAATATATCTGAATTTTGATTTATGGATGGATTTACCCAAAGCACAACGGGATTTACTTATGTTAAGAACTGTGAGTTGGTTCTCTGAGATTAAATGGTTTAAACCAAGTCTCAATCAAGGTATTTTTACTGTTGGTTTGGTAGGAGCAATCTCCCAAATCAGTGAAGCCGATGTAGTTGGAATTTTAGTTGCTGGTGGTTTAAGTGTGATTGGCTTGACAAGAATGTGGCAGAGTAATCATAGTACAGAAACTGAATTAGCAGCAGATGAAATGGCAATTCGAGTCTCAACGCGACGGGGTTATGAAGTAACTGAGGCGGCTAATCATTTATTACAAGGAATTGAAAATGTGGCTAAAATTGAGGGGCGTAATCATCTCAGTTTTACCGAATTGATTAGGTATCAAAATTTAAAAGCGATCGCTGGTTTATCTCCAGTGGGAGTGCCAGAAACAGTTAGAAAACAGTAGTAATACTAATTTAGTAAAATATTTTTGTAATAGAATAGGTACAAAATGATTGAGCGATCGCTCTTATGATCGTCGCAATCATCAAACTACCAAGCCCCAACATAACCAAGGACAAAGTACCCATTTTCGTGTGGAACTAAAAGAGTTGTAATTGTCTACAATCAATCCCTATTAGAGTGTTTTTCAGATGGAGCAACCACTATTGAGAAGCGTCAAGTTTAGGCTTGACTAAGTAGGTAGGCATAAAATTCCCAGCAACGAGTCGCAGTTCCTTATCTCGACTATGCTCCTACAACGCTAGCCAAAATTTAACCAAAGTTTTAACCCACATTCCGCACGACAAAATGTAGTATATGAAAACAGGAAAACTTGAGTAAGTATTTAGACTTAAGAAAAAAAATCTCAAAGTGTCATTCTAGAGAAGAGAGTAAAAAAAGGGTGAAAAATGTCAGTAGAAGTGAGTCATACCATTCTCACAAAGTAATGCTATGCTTGGAATATGGGAAAAATAATGATGAAAATAACAGAAGTTAGTAAATACCAGGTACTAACTCCAATAAATAATATTTATAAATAGAAAATCCAAACATAGCAAAGTTTTTTGTAATTGGTATAATTTAGACCACTTAGGATTGGTAGGGGGAATCATTGATGAAATTGGCACGCGAAAAGAAAATCAATCAACTTGTTGGAGAACAAGCAGCAGAAAAAATAACTGCAGTTCAGGTAGTCAAAGGAATGCTCTTGAATGGGT
>JAJEAQ010000289.1 GCA_022822685.1 Trichodesmium sp. jk18x7bins.61 | reverse complement strand
TAAATGAGGAATGGGGTGGAAAGTTTCCTCTTAATTAGAAGCGAGGTTGAAAGCCCCTGTGTTTCAACCGGGGGATAAAAACGAGCGAGCCTCAACGGATCAGCGACTTTAGTCATTATATGATATTATTCCTTGATCAAGGTTTGAGGTTTTCATGTACTCTTGTCAACAGTTTAACTGTAAATCTAAGAGCAAAGCATGACAAATATTTGGGAACTAGACTTCTACAGCCGTCCAATACTTGATGAAAGGCAAAAAAAACTTTGGGAACTGTTAATTTGCCAGAGTCCCCTCAGCATTATTAACCCTATAGACTCTTTATATCGTTATTCAGAGTTTACAAATAACCAACAAGTAAATTCCATTTGGTTAAGAAGTGCTATTGAAAAGGCGATCGCTGATGCTCCTGAACCACCTCAAAAAATTCGCTTCTTCCGTCGCCAGATGAATAACATCATTACTAAGGCTTGTGCAGAACTGGCCATCCCTGCTGCCTTGAGTCGTCGCACTTATGCACTAAACCAGTGGTTACAACAAAGAATGACGGAAGTTTATCCCAACGAGCCTGGTTATCAACCAGCAGCAAATCCTTCGGTTCAATATATGAACCCTGCACCACAACCTTTACCAGATGCCTTAGTTGGAGAAAAGTGGAGATTTGTGAGTTTAGAAGCTGCAGCTTTTGCAGAGATGTCCGAGTGGGATATTGATTTTGGAGAAGCTTTTCCTCTAAGCATGATGGATATTGCACCAAATTCTGCTATTCCCGGTTTGATCATCTATTCATCTAGGGCGCAACCCTTGGCAGCTTGGATGTCAGGATTAGAGTTAGTTTTTATCAAGTTTAATCCTAGTCCTCCAGCTAGATTACTACTCGAAACTGGAGGAAGTGATTGTTGGATTTTAGCTAACCTAACTAATTCAGCTACTGTTGCTGAGGCGAAAAGATTTTCTGAAGCCAAGTCAAAAGTTAAACAGGTTCATTTTCTGGCTGTACAGTCAAATCCTGATTCAGAGTCATTTTCTGGTTTTTGGTTACTACAAGAAATTCAACTATAACACTACATTACACTATCTGAGTTAAGTCATATATTCTCAAGGAATCGCTAGTTTTTATTACTGTCATAAATTAACTGAGCTTTCAACCTCACTTTTCAGTAAAATCCTACTAACAATTCCCTTGTCAAAAATCAGAAATCACACACAGAATGTTATGACCAATTTAGCAGAACAACTGCTAGAACTTGCTGTCAAAGCAGGAGCTGAGGCAGCAGAAGTATTTCAAACACGATCACACTCCCAACCGATATTTTTTGAAAGTAATAGGCTCAAACAACTTGAGAGTAACCAATCAGAAGGTATAGCCTTACGACTTTGGCAGAAGGGATGTCCTGGTTTGGCTGTGCCCCAAAGACCTGTCCAGCTGGAAGCTTTAGTAGAGCTGGCCTCGAAATAGCTTGAATGAACCAGAAATAATTGAGCTGGCCTCGAAATCTAAAAATCAACACTATCCTGACCAAGGAATGTTTGTCCCAGTGGAAAAATTGGTAAACTGAGGCCAAGAGGTGATCGCATTAATCAGAGAAGTTTTTCCAGATGTAATTTGTAATGGTGAGTGGGATTATGAAATTGAATCGACTCGTTTGATTAATTCATTAGGATTAGATTGCAATCATACAGATACAACTCTAAGTGGCTACATAGAAATTGAGTGGGTAAGAGGTGATGATTTCTTGAATATATCTGATGGTCAAATCCAACGAGATAGCCTTGATCCTAAGAAAGTAGCAAACCAAATCTTGCAACGATTAAGATGGGCAGAAAAAAATGTGAGACCCTCTATCGGTAGAGTTCCGATTCTTTTTACAGCTAAAGCAGCAGACTTACTATGGAGTACTATTTCTGCTGTTTTGAATGGTAAACAGGTGCTAGAAGGTGCTTCTCCTTGGAGCGATCGCTTAGGTGAACTGGTGACGAATAAGCAAATTACTATTTCTCAACAACCACAAGAAGGACCATTTAGTTGTCCTTTTGATGATGAAGGTACTCCCACCCGCTCTATTGTATTTATTCAAAACGGTATTTTACAACTATTTTATACAGACCGAACTACTGGTAGATTGTTGGGTAGTGGGACTACTGGTAATGGCTTGAGTCCTGACTTAGGTAGTTATCCCACACCAGAATTATTCAATTTCATAGTTCAGCCTGGAGAGCGATCACTAAACGAATTAACTGCTATGTTGGATGATGGGATTATAGTAGACCAAATTCTAGGTGGTGGTGCTGGTATTTCTGGTGACTTTTCTATTAATGTTGAACTGGGGTATCGTGTCAGAAGAGGTGAGATAGTTGGTAGGGTTAAGAATACAATGGTTGCTGGTAATGTTTATACAGCATTACGGCAATTAGTGGCATTGGGAAATGATGGTGAATGGAATGGTTCTTGTTATACTCCTCATGTAGTGGTAGAAGGATTGTCTACTATTGGCAGAATTGAGTAAATTGAGTAATCAATGTAACGATCGCGCTAATAAAATTGGTGTGATTTTTTTCCCCAGGGCTTATATCAAATCCGCTGGCTTTGGGGTGATATAACCTCTACTGGTATTTTGACTGTAAGCCTTGTAATGTAAGCTTCGGTTAATTAAAGATGCTGATTCTTTCCTTCGAGCTTTCGAATACCGATGCTACCGGATTTGATATTACGCATAAGAAACGGAAAAAGTGGCTTGAGATTAATTTACTACCGCTCTTATGAGCATAAATACGTTACTTTTTCTATAAAAGCTCTTGACCTAGTTCCAGAAGGCTCACTTTTATCAATCAGATTTTGTTTGTTGTTGAGTTAGCTCGTACTCAACCCAAGCCAAACTTATAATAAACTATCTCATCAAATTCTTCCACGAGCTACGATGACCAGAGTAGAATAGATCAGAAACTCTATCTCAACTGTTCAAACAACACCCCCGCCACCCCTCTATTATGTTGTATCACTCTATACTCAAAGAGGTTCAAAACTATCTTAAGACATTTACTCATCCTTTACTCAGACCTAAACTGGTAGCAATTTTTGAAGCTGGCTTAATCGGACTAACTTCTGGATTAGCAGCGGTTGTCCTCAAAGAAGGTGTAGGATGGCTAGGTAGTTGGCGGATAGCTGCATCCCTAAAATTTCCACCTTTGTTATTACTACCAATTTTTGGCTTAGTAGGAGGATTATTTGCAGGTATATTAGTAGAACATTTAGCTCCAGAAACTGTTGGCAGTGGCATACCACAAGTCAAAGCTGCACTCGCAGGTACGCGAGTTCCCTTAAACTTCCAGATCGCTATAGTAAAAATGCTCACTACTATTCTGACGGTAGGCTCTGGATTAACACTAGGACGACAAGGCCCTACTGTGCAAATAGGTGCATCTTTGGCAGCTTGGATTAGTCGTTTGCTTCCCACTTCTCCCAATTATCGTCGTCAGTTAATTGCCTGTGGTGCTGCGGCTGGATTAGCTGCTGGCTTTAATGCACCAATTGCCGGAGTTTTATTTGTGGTGGAAGAACTGATGCACGATGTTTCTAGCATCACCCTCGGACCTGCAATCATTGCTTCTTTTGTTGGTGCAGTTGTTTCCCAAATGTTAGGGGGGCAAAGTTTATACCTCAAAGATAGCAACTCTCTAATTTTAGATACATCAGTTACAGGATTTATACACCCTACAGAAATTCCTTTCTACATAATATTGGGAGTATTAGCAGGTTTACTAGGGGCATTATTTACTCGTGGGGTTATTGCAACTTCTATATTTCATCAGCGTAAATTCCAATTAAAATTATCTTGGCGGATTGCTCTGACTGGATTAATTAGTGGCTTAATATTAGCATTGTTACCAGATATATTTGGCAATCATACAGGTTTAAGAGAATTATTAGCCAGTAACGATGCTAGCTTGAAACTGAGTTTTATCGCTTTTACTGTCCACTTGATCTTGACAATATTTGCTGCTGGCTCCAGTACTCCTGGCGGATTATTTGCACCCTCTTTAGTTATTGGCTCCGCTCTTGGTCAAATAGTAGGTATTTGGCAAAGTAACCTAGTTGGTATGGAACCACCAAAAATCTTTGCTCTAGCAGGAATGGGTGCATTCTTTTGTGCTGTATCAAGAGCCCCGATCACAGCAGTCGTAATTATTTTTGAGAAAACACAAGAGTTTCGTGTGGTGTTGCCACTGATGATTGTTTCTATTGTGGCTTACTTGATAGCAGAAAAGATAGATAAAAAGTCTCTGTATGACCAAATTTTGGATTTAAAAGGTCTTCAACTTAAGCAGGATAATTCTACAGATAATTATTTGAGTAACATTTGTGCATATCAAGTTATGCACACTCCTGTGGAAACTTTTCATTCTCATTTAACTTTAGATGAAGTTAAGCAGAAGTTTTCTAGTTCTCACCATCGCGGTTTTCCTGTAATAGATAGTCTAGGTTGGCTTGTGGGTATCGTCACTCAGACAGATTTAGCTTACACTCGCAAACGTCAACTGTTAGGGGATACTCTGTTGAAAGAGTTTATGACACACCACCCAATGACGGTTAAGACTACAGATAACCTGAGTGAGGTATTATGTCTTTTACATAGATACAAAATTGGTCGTTTACCTGTAATGGAAGGTCGTCATCTGGTGGGGATTATTACTGATACTGATATTATCCGAGTAGAATCAGAACAGTTATCAGGTAAGCAAAACCTTGCAACTCGTACTCCAGAATCATCTTATGTAGTTTATCAAACGCGAGATCCCCAAGTTGGTAATGGTAGGCTATTAGTACCTTTGAGTAATCCTCGTACTGCTCCTGCATTGTTGAAGTTGGCTGCTGTGATTGCTCGTCAACGTAATTATGAACTTGAATGTTTGCAAGTCCTGATTGTGCCTCGTCAGACTTCTCCGGCTGAGACTATGGTTGATACAACTAATAGCCGACGTTTATTGGCAATGGCAGAGCGTATAGCTAGGGATTTGCAAATTCCAGTACATACTCAAGTCAGGATTGCTCACGATGTTGCTGATGCGATCCTGGAAACTGTTAAGGAGAGACATATATCTTTAATACTTATGGGGTGGAGGGGTGACACTTCTTCTGCTGGCCGTATTTTTGGCAGCATTGTGGATACTCTAATACGACAAGCTGTTTGTGAAGTGGTGGTGGTGAAATGGGGTGGTATAAATTTCACAAAGAGAGAAATGTTAGAAGGTATTAGTAATGAACGGTTTGAAACCTATAAGGATAATTTTGTTTCTGATTATGTGTACTCATTTTTAGGATGGCGAAAATGGCTAGTGCCGATTAGAGATATTCCTACGCAAGCAGCAGCAGTCAAGCTTTTACCTGCTTTGGTTTCTTTGAGCGTGAAACCAGAAATTCTCTTATGTCAGATTTTAACTCAGTCTGTTGTTAAGCCTAATATTAGGGAAATGAATCAAGCTGCTATATCTCTTAAAAATCGCTTGCATACAGAGGTTATGGCTACTTCAGTCTGTGCTAATTCTGTTTCAGATGCTGTAGTTGATTTGGCTGATGCTAATCACTCCGATGTTGTAGTTGTTGGTGCTAGTAAGGAGGGGTTTTTGAAGCAAGCAATTAATGGAAATATTCCAGAGGCGATCGCTCGTGGTTGTAATTGTACTGTAATTCTAGTACGGGCTGTTCATAATTAATTAGGCTTTGGTATAGCAACCGCCAAGACGGTTAGGACGCTAATCGCCAGACATACTCATTCATGTCGGCGACAGCCGAATGGCATCTCGTCAGCAATCAAAATTTTCTAGATAGAACTCCGTTCCGCGTCAGCGGAACGTAACTAGAGGGTAGGGCCATGAGTAGGCGTTCCGGAACTGCGAGCTTTGCTACGCACATGAAACGCGAATCCCTATCTATAAAATACTACTTCTAATCTATGTCCTAACTGCTCTGGCGACTGCTATATATGAGATGGGAATGGGTTCCAATCTCCCTGACAACCCCCGGTTATTTTTCAAGGAAAGTCAAAAAGGCTCAATAACCAAGTCAAAGACACTACAATAGCCACACAAGATAGTAAGCATGATACAAGTGATCAGAAAAAGCACAATTTTTTGAATTGCTGCTTACTTTCAGGAACTATCATTTCTCCCTCATTGTTGTCTGCATTGCAACGTCAGGCAGTTCCCACTTATGTACAACAAGCAACACCTCCTATACAAGAAACAATTAAGATATTAGAAGGGAATGAGCTAGTGTTTCTGCTCCCAAACTCAAACCAAGCTTTGCTTATGAACTGGGAGCAGACTCTTCCTCTGATTTTCCAGAGTCTTCCCAGCCACAAATTAGACCAAGTTAATCTATTTAAGGATAAATTGGCTTTCCGAGAACTTCTCAAAGAATATTATCCAGACTTTTTTTATCAGGAGTTATCTAGAGAGGCTCTAGGCGAGTTTCAGTTGCCAAGCCAACTTGAGACAGTAATACTCAAACCATGGAAATTTATTCAATCGGTGTTCGCGTTATCAGTGGGGAACAAGAATGGTCTAAAGCAATAAATTGGGAATTGAACGAACTTGAACCGCTCACAGATGATTGGGACTCCAAAATAATTAGCAACTCACCCTATCTTGTAGAAGAGTTTATTGATGGAGAAGAATTTGCCTGTGATGGTTTTTGGAATTCTAATGGTGAAGTTATCATCACTTGTATATATCGACATCCTTTTGCTTCACAGACAGATGTCCGAGATTTGGTCTATTACACATCAAGACAGTTGATGCTTGAGATGCTAGCATCTACGACGTCTTTACTAGAGAAGATAGGAGCCAAGCTAAGTTTACGTCGTTTCCCATTCCACCTTGAGTTGAAAAAGTCTACGAAAGGGACTTTGATTCCCATTGAGTTAAACCCACTCCGATTTGGAGGAATCGCACTTGCTGACTTACCAGAGTATGCTTTTGGTTTTAATCCCTATGAACTTTTCTTCACAGATGAAGCACCTGATTGGGAGACACTACTGGTTGATGAAAATAATTCTCATACTTATGTCTTGGTTATCGGTAATGTACTACCACATTATGAAGCAGGAAAATACTTGATAGATCATAAAGGTTTTCGTAGTATATTTGGAAACACTCTACTCAACTACCTTCCAAGTAATTCAAAAGTTACTACTGTTTTTGGAGTAACATATATACGTGTCGATAAATTTGAAGATGCGCTTGCTTATCTTGAGCTTGATTTTGATAGCTTTCTGCGTCCACATTCAAGTGAACTGGTAAGTTAATTCATGGAACTTACAGCAGTTCATGTTCGCTGAATTATTGATCAAAAAATCTGGGTTTGTAGTTGCGCGTTAGCGCGATCTCTCTGATTTTGGTGTTCAAGCGCAACTACAAGCTTTACAATACTTATCTAGAGCATTCAGAGTTCATATTTGGGAATTATGAACTTTTTTTCTGTCTCCACTGAGTCCAAATAAATCCGATTATTAGAGGCAACCATAACCAGTATCTTTCCGTTGGAGTTAAAAACCAATCATTATCCCCTAAAGCTTGCCTATGTTTCAAAATAAAATAAATAAATGCTGATCAACTTATCCATCTGATACCTAAATTTCTAGTTGCTACAGCGAAGGGAATGAACCAAGTAAAATACCAAGCATGAATTATTGGAGATAAAGCAAATAAGAGGAAAAAATACCATTCAGCAAATTTGAGAAATTTACGACAATTCCAGATTAAAATTCCTACTCCTAAGACAAGAGGAATTCCATAAATCCAGTTATATTTTGTAGATTGTTCCCAAATCAAGCTAACTAAATAGGGCATAAGTTCAGCACTACGACCGTTAACCACAAAATTTGAGCTAGTAGGAATGAGTGAACATTTTTCAGGTAGACAAAAATTCAGAGCTGCTACACACATTGGCAATAAACCAGTTAATAATAGAAAAAATACTTGCTGAATTTTATAATAAATAGTATTCTGGTGTTTCTCTAAGATTTTCCGCCAAACCACAAAGGATAAAATTGGTAATGATACCCATTTTATAGCTATACTTATACCAATTAAAAAACTGCTCCAATACCAACTATTACGGTCAAAAGCTAACCATGAAGCTACTAATGGTAAAATAAACCAACTGTCATAATGACCACCTCCTGCAAATGAGTAAATAATCAGAGGATTCCAAGCATAAATTAAGACTTCTTCTAGGGTAAATTTTCTACTCAATAACCAACAAATTCCTAAGTCAGCTAGGACAAAAGCCAACTTAAAGACTAATACTGATGGGCTAATTAGTGCTAAAGACCGAAATCCTAGTTGACTCAAAGGTGGATAAATAGCAGAAGTACCAGGATGATTGATTAATGACCACCACTCTGTTCTATAGGGAATTAGCTCTAAAGCATCTGGTGCTAAATTATAGGGACTAAAACCTAAATTTTGAATGTAGCCTTCCTATATATACCGCCAAATATCATCCCCTGGTTCCATGGGAAGTAATATTAGTCTAGATAGAATAGTAATACTCCAAAACCAAGCAGAGTTAATTGATTCTATTTGCCAGGAAATTATAAAACCTAAACTCATTATGCTGATGCAAATCCATAATTTTGGTAGTACACCTGCTTCCTGAAAGTTACCGTAGGTAATAATTGAAATTGCACCTAATAATATTAGTATTGAACTGATAATATGTTTTGATAAACTTTGATTAAACATAATTTATCTCTGTTTTTAGAACAGGAACAAGGTCAATTATAGTCATCCCATTTTCAGTTTAATAGTGATAAATTAATACAGCGTATTCCTGGTTTATGAAGTACAGTAGCAGCAGTTTATAAAAAAAGTTATTGAAGTGCTGATTCTTTACCAAATCAACTAAAGAACGAATCAGGTTTCATTTGGGGAGACTTAACTACTAAAATTAATGTACCAAATTTAGATGGAATACGCTGTAACTATAGCGTTGATCGGACTCTGTCGGTACATTAGCAGTGCTGTATCGGGCTATCTATAGAAAAAATATTTTGATTTGACTTGGAGTGCCTACTAAGCCTGAACTTGTCACCAATAGATTCTTACTGACTACTAAAGCAGTAGATTTTTGTACCTCACCAAGGCTGAGAACTGCTATAATAGGCAACAGGTAAGAGACTGTTTATAAAGTGAATATTAAGACAGCTATAATACTTAATTTTGTGGGTGACGGCGGACAACTAAAACCTTGATGAGTACAAG
>JAJEAQ010000254.1 GCA_022822685.1 Trichodesmium sp. jk18x7bins.61 | reverse complement strand
CATTATGAACACATGAGCAGAGTGAGAACTCAGACTAACTAGGAGCCGGATGAGGTGAAAGTCTCACAGGGGGTTCTGAAGTAGAGGCGCCTCAAATAATATTGAGCGTCGACTATAACTAAGTCTTGCTGATAATGTGGTCTCCCGCCGGAATAAATTGGGTATAAACTGGATTACCATCGCTCACTCAAAAGCAACATTGCCACCTGGAAATAGCCTGCCATAATCCTCTAAAGGTGTCCCCGCTATGAATTACCTACCACCCACCCCAAAATCCAGGCTCGAAAATGGTCTACAGCACTCCAGAGCCAGATTTTATTTTTTTTCCCAACAAAGGTTTCTAGTTCATCCAATTCTCCCACTTCCGGAGTAGCTTCTGCCTCATAAGCGTCTGGGAGGAATGTTCCTACAAGTTTAACTCAATCCATGATAGTTGTACGTGAAACTCCTGTAATTCGCTCTCTGCCACGAAACCCAATGCCATTAACATACATTTTCAGACAGTTGCGTTTGACATCATCACTATATCCTCGATGTTGATATTCTTCGATGAACTGACGGCCACACTTGACACAGATATAATTTTGTTTGCCTTTTCTATGACCATTTTTATGGATGTGGTGGCTGTGGCCTTCTGGACATTCCATTGTGTTTCTCCTTGAACTGTGCACTTTATCATTTTCTCAATCATCTTCTTTTCTGACAACGCCATTTTTTGAGACTAAGACTGTGACTCAGTGAGAATTGCTAGAGTGAGTTATTTAGCTCAAATGAAGTGATACAACTCTGTCAATTTTTGTGACCAGCATCACTAAATATTTGAGATTCATCTCCCCTATAATATTATGTCTGGTTGAATACTTAAGTAGGTGAGCGTAAAAAATCAAGCTAAACCGCATCTAAGTTCAAACCCATAGTTTTTCTTCAAATGCTTCTAGATGATTTTTGCTCCACAGGCGATCGCTAACCAGAAGATGCTTGGTTGAGGCTCAAACTTCAGGTTTCCATATGGACGAGGTTGATGTAACAAAATGTAAAACTAGAGAACAGCGTAATAGTATAATGTTCGAATCAAGTGTAGCAATTAACACTCTCGAATCTACACTTAAGCAACTAAAAATTATCATCAAAAACTCATAAATTATGACTAATTGTTTAACCCTAGGGGCAGTAGAAAAAATTCAGAATCAAAGCGATCGCTCAATTCAGATCAAAAGTGAAAATTCTGTCACGGCTATCAGCATATTAGCTGCCAATTTAATCAGAGTCAAACATTCATTTACGGAAGACTTCAAAACCAGTCGCTCCTGGGCAATAACCAGAGATGATAATGAATGGTTTTATACACCATTTAAACTGGAAAAAACTGCAGAAAAAATCAAAATTTTCACCGAGAAAATCCAAATCGAAATACTGCAAAAAAACAGCAATATCAGATTTTTTGATAACAATAACAACCCTATTGCTCACGATACCCTACCTAGGAAAACTCAGTCTTCCTACAATGCGACTGTATGCTGGAAACGCATTCTACCCGGTGAACACTTCTACGGTTTCGGAGAGCGTACAGGCTTACTTGAACAACGAGGCAAACGTCGCAAGAATTGGACTGTTCCTGCTTTTCAATATCAAACTCTCACCGATAACCTCTATCAAGCTATCCCGTTTTTCATTTCCCTCCGCCCCAATGTTGGTTATGGCATCTTTCTCAATACTACCTTTGAAAGCCAGTTTGATGTTGGTGTTGATGAAACCGATATTCTGCGCATCGAAAGTAAAGATACTGAACTAGATTACTATCTAATTTACGGCCCTCAACCAGATGGCATTCTCCAAACCTACACTCAACTTACTGGCAGAATGCCTTTACCTCCCCTGTGGGCGCTTGGTTATCATCAAAGTCGGTGGGGTTACGAAACAGAAGAAGCAGTGCGTCAGATTGCTGAGGAATTCCGCGATCGCCAAATTCCTTGTGATGCAATTCATCTCGACATTGACTATATGAGAGGTTATCGTGTGTTTACCTGGAGCCCCGAAAAATTTCCCCACCCCCAACAGTTAATTAATGACTTATTACAAGAAGGATTCAAAACTGTTGCTATTATTGATCCTGGAGTCAAATACGAACCAAATTTATTAGAAACCAGTTCTAACTCTACAGACGAACAGCTTGACTATCCTGTCTTTACCGAAGGGTTTGAAAATAACTATTTTGTCCGCGATACCAATGGGAAAATATTTACGGGTTATGTTTGGCCTGGTAAAGCAGTATTTCCAGATTTTCTCTGCCCGGAAGTGCGCGACTGGTGGGGAAATTTGCACAAAGATTTAATCGATATTGGTATCAAAGGTATTTGGAATGATATGAATGAACCCTCAATAGACGATCGCCCAATGGGTACACAAGGTAGGAAAATCCCCTTGCCTTTGAATACAGTCGAGGGGCCTGTTGAGGAAAAGACAACTCACGCCGAAGTACATAACCTATATGGTATGATGATGGTGAAAGCTTGTTGTCAAGCATTATCAAAATTCCAGCCTAATCAACGCTTTTTTGTGTTAACTCGTTCTGGATATGCCGGAATACAAAAACTTGCATCTGTGTGGACTGGAGATAATCAATCTTGCTGGGAACATTTGGAAATGTCGATGCCCATGTTGTGTAACTTGGGCTTGTCTGGTGTCGCGTTTGTAGGTTGTGATATCGGAGGATTTTTTGGTGATGCTACTGGGGAGTTAGTGGCACGATGGACGCAAATAGGTGTGTTTAATCCATTGATGCGAAATCATAGCAAACAGGAAACTGCCAATCAGGAGCCTTGGCAGTTTGGGAATGGGATTGAGGCTATTTGTCGCGAGTATATTGAACTACGCTATCAACTTTTACCTTATTTATATAGTTTATTCTGGGAAGCGGCAACTACAGGGGCACCAATTTTACGACCGCTTTTGTATCATTATCCCAACGATGTGAAAACTTATCAGCTTCACTCCCAAGTATTATTAGGTAACTCTTTGATGGCAGCACCCATTTATCGCCCTGGTGTGGAATATCGAGTTGTATATTTGCCAGAAGGAGTTTGGTATGACTGGTGGAGTGGCGATCGCTATGTAGGGCCTGTTCATATTATGGCATACGCCCCACTAGAAAAAATGCCGATTTATGCCAAAGCAGGGGCAATTATTCCGATGACACAGGTAAGGCAATATATTGAGCAGCAACCCTATGATGAATTGCGACTCAAAGTCTATCCAGGAAATGGCGAATTTACCCTCTATGAAGATGATGGGGAAACTTTGGAGTATCAAAATAGTGGGGTTTGGGCTACTACTAAATATCAGGTGCAGCAACAAGGAGAACAGATAATCGTTGATATTGAAGCACGTCAGGGTAGTTGGGCGTTACCTACACGAGAAATAATAGTTGAAGTTGTGGGAGTGGGAGAAAAGCGTTTTAGTGATGATGGCAGTGCTAATACTTTGACTTTAGAGCGTGGGTAATAGTAATAGTAGGGTGGGCAAATATTGAGAGATCACCAAGCAATACTCAATTTAGGGCGTTGCACAAGAGAAAAAGATGTTATGGAATCTGCTGATGAATTGTCCTGATTTTCAGCAAAGGAAATGCCTAAAAATAGCCAGTTCAGGGAAATAATCATTCGCCACTGTGCAACGCCCAATTTAGGGTTGTTTGCCCGCCTGATACTAAATTCAGCGATCGCTAGTATCTTGATAACTAGAGGTAAGGCAGGGGGAAGTGCAAGAGCTGAGAGGAAATGGGTGTAGCAAAACTAGATGAAATTGTTATTATTGCTTTAATCTGTACGACCAACACGAAAATATAACGGCCAGTTAATAGTCATAGTTTTTGCGGTAGTTATCCAGTTTTCAGCAATCTCTGTAGTTAAATTGTTTATTTCTTCTCTACCTTTTTCTTTGACCAGTTTTTGAGTTGAAGACAACGTACAAAGATATCTGATTAACTGCTCTGCATTCCAATCATGTGTCATCGAAAACTTGCCTTCGGGAATCACGATTTCATCGAAAGGAAATGGAAGAGTTTGGTATTGAGCATCAATTAATTGTCTTTCCGGTGGCCGAAAAGGTGCGACAAGCGTATAAAAATTATGTAGACATTTATTTAAAGATTCTGATGCCTGAGGAATGTCAAGCAATCCATAACACCAAATAGCGAGTATTCCATTTTGTTTAAGAATGCGTTTGGCTTCTGTGTAAAAAGCATCTTGCTTGCTTGAACAAACCAGTGAAATGCTTGTGAGACAGTAATTAAATTGATCGAATTCGATTCTAAAAAACTGGATTCAGCAGTAGCAACAAAATACTCAATTCGAGGGTTTTTGATTGCATATTCAATTTGTTGAGAACTAGCATCTGAGGCATATACCTTTTCAAAGTAAGGAACTAATTGGTTAGCTACTTGCCCATTACCAGTACCACAATCGTAAGCTATTTGATGTTCTGAAGTAATTCACTAAGGTATTGGAAAAGCTCTGAAGGGCTATTAGAGGGACGATACTCTCGATAGTTAGCTGCAATTTCTGAAAAATAATCTTTAAAAGACATTATTAGTCAAAAGGATAGAACAATATTAGAGGGCAGAAAGAATTCTGTCCCAACTCAATTATTGACTTTATCATCTTTCGCCATTATTTATTTGAACCTATCCCACTATTGTTTAAGCCCTTATATTAAGCCAATGAAAAAACAATGAAATCCCCAAAGAGCGTATTAGTGGGATAGACTCTGAGTAAGGGATTTTGGCGTGCAGAAAAGTCTCGTTCCTACAAAGCTAAAAAAATTGGATTGGGATTAGCGATCGCACAAACAATTGCTCAAAAGCATGGCGGTTTGATTATAGTGGATAGTCAGCTAGGGAATGGTAGTTGTTTTACTACGGGTTTACCAGGAACAGAAAAAATGAAAATCTGTCCCATCTCTCAAGAGCCTGGAGAATAGGGATGGGTGACTTTTGACTTGTGTGAAACGCCATAACCTTGCCTTAATCAAATTAATATTTGTCCAAAATCTTAACTAAGTTAACATTTGCCCAACACCAAAAAATTAAGTTTTCCAACTTGTCATATTTGGTGTAAAAGTTAAAACAGGAACAACAAATCTGTTAACTCCTAAAAATCAGGACTTCCGCAATAGCACTATATATATTGGCAAAGTACGAATATTGACCAATTTGTATATATATAGCGTTAATGCGTAAGTCATGAAAATATTCATGGCCAGAAAATTAAAGTTGTTCTCAACCTAACTACTTATAAGCTAAAAACTAGGCATGACAAGATTCAGGCAGGAATTTATCTAATATATGTAAATTGTTAAATTGCATGAGTCCGATAAAAACGATAAAAACTATGAATGTACAAACAGTTGTCACCCAACCTTTTAGAGACCAAAAACCAGGCACTTCAGGACTCCGCAAAAAAGTGCCCGTCTTTAGACAGCCCCATTACCTAGAAAATTTTATTCAGTCTATTTTTGATAGCCTAGAAGGTTTGACCGGAAAAACCTTTGTTCTGGGAGGAGATGGTCGCTACTACAATCGTCAGGCGATCCAAATAATTCTCAAAATGGCATCGGCTAATGGAGTAGGTCGGGTGTTAGTAGGCCAAGCAGGTATTCTTTCTACCCCTGCTGCTTCCTGTATCATCCGCAAAAATCAAGCCTTCGGTGGTATAATCCTTTCTGCTAGTCATAATCCAGGTGGACCAGAAGCAGATTTTGGTGTAAAATACAACATTGGTAATGGAGGGCCGGCGCCGGAAAAAGTTACCAGTGCAATATTTGAGCGCAGTCAAGTTATAGATAGCTACAAAATCATCGAAGCTGGGGAGATTAATTTAGACCAATTAGGTAGTCAGCAGTTGGGAGGAATGACTGTAGAAGTTATTGATTCTGTAGCAGACTACACTGAACTGATGGAATCACTGTTTGATTTTAATCAGATCTCCCAATTCCTCAAATCTGGCCAATTCCGAATGTGTATGGACTCATTACACGCTGTAACAGGCCCTTATGCTCAAGCCATTTTCGAGCAAAAGTTAGGTGCATCAGCAGGTACAGTCAAGAATGGTATGCCGCTCGAAGATTTTGGTGGTGGGCATCCAGATCCTAACTTAGTATATGCTCACGACTTGGTAGAAATCATGTTTGGAGATCATGCTCCAGATTTCGGTGCTGCTTCTGATGGAGATGGCGATCGCAATATGATTTTAGGCCAAAATTTATTTGTGACTCCCAGCGATAGTTTAGCAATATTGGCTGCTAATGCTAATTTAGTACCAGGCTATAAAAATGGTTTGGCTGGTGTGGCTCGCTCTATGCCTACTTCAGGAGCAGTAGACAGAGTAGCAGAGAAAATCGGTATTGACTGTTATGAAACTCCTACGGGTTGGAAATTTTTTGGTAACTTGTTAGATGCTGACAAAGCAACACTTTGTGGAGAAGAAAGCTTTGGCACAGGATCTAATCATGTACGAGAAAAAGATGGACTGTGGGCTGTTTTATTTTGGTTGAATATTTTAGCTGTACGACAGCAGTCAGTGGAAGATATTGTTAAGGAACATTGGAAAACTTACGGTCGCAATTATTATTCTCGTCATGACTATGAAGGGGTAGAAATAGATAAAGCAAATATCTTGATGGAAAATCTACGCTCCTTATTGCCAGAACTGGCAGGAAAAGAATATGGTCAATATAAAGTTAAATATGCTGATGATTTTAGCTATACTGATCCAGTAGATGGCAGCGTTAGTGAGAAACAAGGTATTCGTATTGGTTTCAGCGATGGCGATCGCATTATATTTAGACTTTCGGGGACAGGCACTCAAGGTGCAACTCTGCGGTTATATGTTGAAAGTTATGAACCAGATGCTAACAAGCACAAGCAAGATACTCAAGCTGCATTATCTTCCTTGATTACTCTAGCTGACGAAATTGCCCAAATAAAAAATACTATAGGTAGGGAAAAACCTACTGTAATTACCTGATACTCCTGTCACTTACCCTATCCCTTGCTTCCTGATAGAGGAGCTATGCAATTCAAGTAGCTCCGGGTTTGATGTTGGCGATCAATGAAACAGTTATAGGCTTCCAATGGCTCTATAAGCGCGGTCTGAACTTCCGTCACATGATATAGATAGAACTGCGGGTGGGGCATCTTTACCCCTCCTGAAGAAGGCAAAAATTAAGAAACGGTTGGGCAGATAAATATCCTGCTGAGCCTACCTAACTGTACAAAGTTATTATAATCAATTTATATAATAAACCATGATAAGCCAGCAAAGTCAAATCAAAATTCTAGGTATTGCCAGCCTGAGACGAGCAATGGTAGATAACTTATTTTATATTCGGGGTAAGTTTCCTGGTATTGACACAAAAAAAAGATGATTATATGGCCTTAGCTGATCTGGTGCGTGATCGCCTCCTGCAACGTTGGCTCGATACCTGGCCAACGTACTTGACATACTCCCGACGCTGCGTTTAAGCAAGCCTCGCGGGATTATTCAACCTGCATATTATCGATTGCGGTTTAGATACCAGGTGATATTTAAACCCTGTGTATATGCTGCTTCTAACGAAATACTTCTTCCTTGTCAAGGAGTGCATACGGCTTATTTGTAGAAGTATCCGAAGACGGATGGGTAAATTTTATTCTGAGCGTGTCATTCGTGAATATTGTGATGAAATTTGGAAAGTACAACCTGTCAAAATTGATTTGCAAGATTATGTGCAAGCTGATGCCGGCTTGAAAGTAGATTCACAAAAAATCTTAGCTTTTCAATAAACAGTTTTCCGGAACTATCGGGGTAAAAAATTAGCCCTGATTCCAGTAGTAATATCAAATCCGGTAGCATTGGTATAATTCAGTATTGAGGAATAATAAGTCGATATTTTAGAGAGGAACGGTCTTTTGCCTCTACTGACGGTAGGAATTATATTGCTCCGAAGCCAGCGGATTTAATATAAGGTAGGGTGGGCAAATATCACACTGATTTATCATTAATATCAATCACTCAATATTTCCTCACTTGACATAATAGCTGTAGCAAAAATTGTAATATTTTAGCTGATATTCCAGCATTTTAATTATTTATTGATTTGGAGTTACATAATTATGTTAGAGCCGGCAAAAATTGTAGAATTATTTGAAAAAGAAAACCCAAAAGTTTGGGCAGCAGACAGTAAGATTTTTGAAGAGGGAGAAACAGGTAATTTAATGTATGGAGTTCTTGAAGGAACAGTTGAATTATTTGTTAATGGTGAAGTAATTGAAAGAATTCAAAAAGGTGATGTTTTTGGTGAGGGAGCATTAGTTCATGAGGAACATACTCGAGCTTCTACTGCGATTGCTAAAACAGAATGCAAATTAACTGCACTTGACGAAGAGCGATTTATATTTGCAATTCAGCAAACACCTATGTTTGCTATTTATGTAATTCGGAGTTTTTCTGACCGTCTGCGTCGCCTCAAGCATTCTCATTCCTACTTTCATCAAGAAAGGGAGGAAGAGTAGAGAATTTATTCACTTATACATGTTCGGACATTAGTTATAAAAAAGTCTTTGTTTGTAGTAAGGATGTCGCCCCTATTATCAAACTAGAGAGCAGCATCTCTACTACTAACTTGATGAGCTGATAGCTGAATGTAATATAACAAAGCTGATAGCTAATTGCGCGACCTGTTGAGCCTGTCGCCGACATGAATGCTCCGCATTCCGTAAGGAAAGCGACGACTCTTGTCGCCTACTGGTCGTCTGAAATGGGACACCGAGTCCCCTAGGGATTTTCACCCCCTAGCCTTCACGGAAAAGACTCTATGAGTCCGACTACTCCTGTTCAGGTCGCCACGAAAAATGTCGGCGACAGCCTCAACCTGACCCGTCAAAGTAACTATCTCTTATCAATAGTAATACCTTCTACAGAATAAGAGTGTGTGTTATGAGACAGAAATCTTTCAAGTAATTATGTTAGATTAACGAAAAAGTGAAACAATAACTCTAACTTACATAAACTTGCTCCAGCCTGTATGAGCTAAAAGTTTGTTCTGATATCATACCAGGATTGTCATTGTTTGAACTTCCTCAAAATGAGCAAACAAAAATCAAAATTAGACATTAAACCTCTCTATAAATGAGGTTGAAACTTTTGTAAAATCTAGGCAAAAATCTAGTTTTTGAAGATGTCTATTGACAACTACTCACTTGCCATGTTGGTAACTGAACTGCTAAAAATTGATATTCTATACTGTGGCAGATAGATTCGTTCATGCTCAAGACATAGTATCAGAAATGGGATTGGATGAAGATTTGTATAAGAAGTAAAAAATTACTACTAGTCCCCCTAATCTGAAAAGATATTTCTCAAGATAGATGAGAAGGTAGGGATTTGAAGTTGACAGAGGCTTTAACCTATCTATTAATGTTATCGACTCAACCAAAAGTAAGCAAATTAATTCTCAAAAGGAGAAAAAAAGGCTAAGAATTTACTATAACAACTACGCGAAGTAACTATTGTTGTTGCTGATACAGGTGATATTCAAGCAATAGAAAAGTTTAGGCCTAGGGATGCTACTACTAATCCCTCACTAATTACTGCTGCTGCTCAGATGCCGCAATATCAAGAAATTGTGGATGAAGCCTTGAAAACAGCAAGGGAAGAACTCGGAAAAGATGCAGCAACTTCTGATGTAGCAAATTTAGCATTTAAGAGACTGGCAGTTGCTTTTGGACTCAAGATTTTACAGATAATTCCAGGGCGAGTATCTACAGAGGTTGATGCACAGCTCTCCTACGATACAGAAGCCACAATACCTCAAGCACGAGATTTAATTGCTCAGTATGAAACTGCTGGAGTTAAGCCAGATCGCATCTTGATTAAAATTGCTTCTACCTGGGAAGGTATTAAAGCTGCTGAAGCGCTAGAAAAAGAGGGTATTCACTGTAACTTAACTCTTCTCTTTGGTATTCATCAGGCGATCGCTTGTGCTGAAGCAGGAATAACTCTCATCTCTCCTTTTGTTGGAGGGATATTAGATTGGTACAAAAAGGAAACTGGGCGAGATTCTTATCCTCTAGCTGAAGCGCCTGGAGTATTGTCAGCGACTAAAATCTATAACTACTACAAAAAATTTGGTTACAAAACTGAAGTTATGGGGGCTAGTTTCCGCAACATTGGTGAAATCACAGAATTCGCAGGCTGCGATCTGTTAACTATTTCACCTGCATTATTAGGTGAGTTAGAATCAACCACAGGCGAGTCACCCACTAAATTATCTGTAGAGCAAGCTGCTAAATCTGATCTAGAAAAAATCACAGTAGACAAGGAGACTTTTGATCGAATGCACGCCGAAAATAAAATGGCCTCTCAAAAACTGGATGAAGGAATTAAAGGTTTCTCTAAAGCATTAGAATCATTGGAGCAACTATTAGCAGAGCGCTTAACTCGTTTAGAGGGAGTCACCCATGCAGCAGAAGATATTTTCCATATCTATGACTTAGATGGAGATGGTTTCATAACTCGCGAAGAGTGGGCAGGAACTGATGCTGTATTTGATGCTCTAGATATTAATAAGGATGGTAAAATCTCTCCAGAGGAAATGGCATCTGGATTAGGAGTTGTGTTCCAATTAGCTAAGGTTTAAGGGATTTCCAATAATTCAAGGCATGCATGCATGCTTTGAATGGAATTTCTGAGCGTTTTTAATAACTTCAGTTGCCTACACTATTTTGGGCATCTCGACACATAAAGGCGGAGCAACTTGAATTGTGATAGGTACATCACACGATTCTTTGTGGGTACTCAATTAGAAATTATATTAGAACAAAATGACTCTATCAACATTCAAGAAATCCTCAAGTGTTTCGATATTTTGAGTTAAGTTTAAATTAGCACCACTCTCAATCACAGGTAGTGCATTAAATAAGTGTGGGATTCTAGTAAAATAAACAAGGTCCTTATTACTGTTTCTACTATATGCGTTGTCCTTTCTGTAGCCACAAAAAAGCCCACAACCATGGAGTTACCTCTAAAGGCTCTGAGGCTTACCGGTGTCCAGTATGCCGTAAGACTTTTACTGAAACCTTTGATCGCATTTACTATCGTCGTCACTTAGAACCTCAAGAGGTTCATACCAT
>JAJEAQ010000570.1 GCA_022822685.1 Trichodesmium sp. jk18x7bins.61 | reverse complement strand
GTCTAAGAGCAATAGAATCAGCTTTCATCAGTTTAGGGGTTTCTTTGGGATTAGCGATCGCTTTCTTATTCTACCTCACGCTTCTTGGGAAATGCTATATATAATATTAGTATCTCCCGTAGTAATTCTGATTTATTTAATTCTAGAACAACTTGAAAGCTATTCTCAGCAAAAAAATTGATGTTAAACTCAGTATAAAAAACTGTCCCATTTGTGGATATGCAAAAGTATAATTTTTCTTTTCAATGTTAAATATACCAGTGTACTGTAATTTACTCTGGTTAGAAAAACAAGCAGCAATTGATTGTCAGAAAGGAGGTATTAAACTTAGTTTTTGTCATAGCTGTGGTTTGATCGAAAATCAAGCATTCGATCCAGCAAAACTATCTTATTCTCAGGATTATAAAAACTCCTTGCACTATTCATCCGGGTTTCAAGATTATGCAGACTCTTTTGCAGAGCAATTAGTTCAAAGTCATAATCTCAAACATAAAAATATTATTGAAATTGGTTGTGGAAAAGGGAATTTATTAGTATCTTTATGTGAACGAGGAGATAATCAAAGTACAGGTTTCGAGCCTACTTATGTTCCGCGTACAGAACATAATCACATGAGTAATAAAATTACATTTATTCAGGATTTATACTCATAAAAATATCAAAACTACGCAGCTGATTTTATTTGTTTTCGTCACACCTTAGAACATATTCCTAATCCTAATGGTTTACTGATTTCTTTGAGAAAAGCAATTGGCGATCGCTCTGATACAAAAGTTTTTTTTGAAGTTCCTAATAGTTCTTACAACCTAAAAAATCTTGCTGTTTGGGATATTATTTATGAACACTGTTGCTATTTTCTTAATAGTTCTCTAATTCAAGCTTTTTTAATAAATCACTTTCTGGTTACTCAGGTTTATGAAACTTTTGAGGGGCAATTTTTATGCTGGGAAGGTATTCCAGCTACAACAATCACAAGTGAAGACAATAAAATTATTTCTGAAGTCGAAAATGTTGCTGATGAAGTTATTAAATTTCATCATCGTTTTAATGACTTAATTAACCAATGGCAACAAAGATTTTATGAAATAACTAAAAAGAATCAAAAACTGGTCGTTTGGGGTGCTGGCTCTAAGGGTGTAACTTTTTTGAATTTATTGAAGGAGTATAATGATATTGAGTATGTTGTATATCTAAATCCTCACCAACAAGGAATGTATATTGCTGAAGCGGGTCAAAAAATTGTTTCTCTAGAATTTGTAAAAGATGATCAACCATAAATTATCATTATTAAGAATCCGATATACGAACAAGAAATTAGACAGCTTACTTATAACTTAGGTTTAAAGCCTGAATTTATTTTAGTTTAACTCTCCTGGCGGGAAATCCAATGGCGCTATCCTAAAACCTCACCCTTAAGGATGAGATTTGGAGCGTCAGGATGATGTCAACAACCTTCGGCCGAGGCAAGAGGCAAGAGCGCCGAGAACCCACGTCGACGACAGGCGCAAGGGAACGCGTAGGCTCGACAGGCAAGAGGCAAAAGATAGATGAGAAAATAGCCTGTTGTCCCTCGCTATATTTTTTAAATTAGTGCGCAAACATGAAAGTTGGGGGGTTGTAGACGCTCCCTGGCTTCTCTTGGGTATCCCCCACCATCAGCCTTTTGGACTGATAACTGATAACTGTTTCAATGCACAGTCGCAACAGAGGGCAATTTTTTTTATACCTGCATACCTTTCCCTTTCATCACCATTTTTACTCCACCCGCCGGTGCTAAAGTTACTCCTCGACGTTGAGGTTTGACTGGTTGTTGCTCTGCCAACGCCAGCCTAAAATTTGATAACAGAGTTGCCAATACCAACTTCATCTCAAATTGTGCTAATGCCATTCCAATACACCGACGCTTACCCCCTCCAAATGGTAGATACTCGTAGCTAGAAAATTGTCGCTCTAAAAATCGCTCTGGCTGAAACTGTTTCGGCTCTGGATATAAATCCTCCCGTTGGTGAGTCAAATAAATACAACCATAAGTCATAGTACCTGCTTCCAAGTGATACCCCTGCAACTGAATAGGTTGTTTTGTAGCGCGAGGAAATGTGAACATTGCGACTGGATAAATTCTTAGTGTCTCCTGACAAACTGCTGTCAGATATGGCAACCGGAAAATTGTTGTCTGGTCAGCATCGGGCTCTAGGGTGGCAAACTCGGCCATGAGTTTTTTATAAACTTCTGGCTGCTTGTGCACCCAATAAACTGCCCAAGCCAAAGCTGTGGCAGTAGTTTCGTGACCTGCAAATAACAATGTGATCAACTCATCCCGAACTTCTTTCTGTCATGGCTTCACCTTCCTCATCTCGCGCCAATAACATCAGGGTGAGGATATCAGTACGATGGGGATCGAGTTGATCACGACGTTCAGCAATTTCTCTATAGAGGAGTTCGTAAAATTGTCGCTTTTGGCGTTGAAATTGAGATCCAGGACTCCACTGGCCGAAATCTTTTGGCAACCAGGGAAAGTATAATAAAGTCGCTCGGAGTGGAGAACCTGTTAATTCGAGCCAATCCACCAACATTGCTGTGATTTGTGATAACCGAGGGCTATAATATAGACCAAATACAACTTGGAGTATTACCTGTATGGTAATTTATTGCACGAGTTCACGGGTTCGGAATGTCTGGCCTACTGTTAACTTCCTGGCTGCTGACTGAGTTATGTTACAGATTACCTCACCATAGTTCCGCATTCTTTCCCCATGAAAGGGTGGCATTAACAGTTTTCGTTCTCGGCAGTGGCGATCACCTGACAACAGACCGATTGATTTTTCCCCGACAAATTTGAAAAAAGTACTACTAGGAAGTTCGTAATCTTTAGTATCTTTTGTAAATATCTCTTTGAGAGCTTGTGGGCTACTTACAAACACTTCTAAGGAATTACCAGGCAAAATTGATCAAGCAAATATATCCCCATACTTTTTAGCGCACAATTCAAACATATTAATTTGGTCCAGAATAAATTTAATTTTCTGGAACAGGGGGGGTGTTTTTGTTTTTTTTGACTGATTGCATATTAGTTAGTGGTAAATTATCTCCGTAATTCTATTGTATGGTCGCAACAGAGGGCAATTTTTTTTCTAGTTGCATACTTTTAAAGCCAAGATATCTCTATACTTTTTACCACAGAATGCAACCTTCCTAACTGGATTGATCATCACTTTAATTTTCTGAAATAAAACTGCTGTTTTTAGCCCTGTAATTGGTTTCATATTATATCATGTTCGGATAGTTATAATAAACTTCGCTCCTACAACCAATGTTTTATCCACCAAACCCCCCTTTGAAAGGAGGGAACTAGATGATGGATGCTGCGCTTTTTGTTTGACTGGGGGCGCTGGGGGGATTCCCCTTTGAAAGAGAGGACGAAAGTAGACCATCTATTTCCTAATTTATTTATAATTATTCAACTGGACATGATATTAGTTAGTGGTAAGTTATTTTTATCATTTAATTGCTTACCTAATTTTATGGATTTTATATCAGAGATTTGAGTAATTTGAACCGAATACAGTATCAATAAAGTTGCTAAAAATCAAAAGTTAATGCTAAAATTATGTGGTAAGCTATTGCTTTCACCAAGAGTAGCGACCGATAACATTGGAGAGGCAAAAGTTAAGGAAGGGTGTTTTAGGGGGAGTAATCCTCTACCCCTTAAGGGGACGGTGACTGAAGTCGCCGGGTTGTCTTTCATCCCGTAGCTAGAGGCTCCGCCTGCCGTAAGGCCAAGCTGACGGGTTTCCAAACTACCGAATATTTTTAAATGAGACGACAATTAACAGAAGGCAAAGTTGGCCTAATATTACTAAAGCTAACACTGCCTATGGTTTGGGGTGTATTTGCAGTGATTGGTTTCAACATCGTTGATACCTACTTTGTAGGTCAACTGGGAACAAATGAACTAGCAGCAATGAGTTTCACATTTCCGGTGGTAATGGTGTTGGGTAGTCTGTCGATGGGTATGGGTACGGGTGCTTCTTCTTTGATTTCTAGAGCTATTGGGGAAGGCGAACGCTATAGAGTTAAGCGACTAACTACTGACAGTTTAATTCTATCTCTACTAATAGTAGGAATTTTTGTGATTTTTGGTTTAACAACTATTGACCCTTTATTTACTACTTTGGGCGCTAAAGCAGAAATTCTACCTCTGATTCGAGAGTATATGGAAACTTGGTATCTGGGGGTAATTTTTCTTGTTATACCAATAGTGGGTAATGGTGCTATTCGTGCTTCTGGTAATACATTGATTCCTAGTGTGATTCTGACTGTAGCAGGTGTTGTCAATGCCACACTAGATCCGATGTTAATTTTTGGAGTAGGTGAAATTCCTGGGATGGGGTTAAAAGGAGCAGCATTAGCAACAGTTATTGGTAGGGCAACTACATTAGTGGCATCTTTGTTATTTCTGCACTACCGGGAAAAAATGATTTGCTGGAATCTCCCTAGTTTTAACGTACTGCTGCGAAATTGGCAAAATCTGCTTTATATAGGAGTACCTGCTGCTGCCACAAATATGATTGCACCGATTTCGATTACTTTTATTACTAGCTTAATCGCTGGTTATGGCACTGAAGCAGTAGCTGGTTTTGGTGTTGCTTCTAAAGTGGAGTCGTTTTCTATTATTGCCCTAATAGCATTATCTGCTAGCTTAAGTCCCTTTGTGGGGCAAAACTGGGGGGCAAAACATTATGATCGCGTGCGTTTGGCTTTGCATTTGGGATTTCAGTTTTGTTGGCTTTGGGGAGTTATAATGGCGATCGCTCTAAGCTTAGGTGGGAGTTTGATTGCTTCTATGTTTGATCAAAACCCAGAAGTTATTAAGGTGGCTACTAAGTATCTTTTAATTATACCTATTAGTTATGGTGCTGCTGGTATTATTTTAGTTTCTAGTGCTACTTTCAATGCTCTGGGAAAACCATTACCCTCTGTAATAATAACAATGACGAGAATGTTATTTTTGTATGTCCCTTTAGCATATTTAGGCAGTTGGTTATTTGGCATCAACGGTATTTTTGCTGCTGGCTGTCTTGCTAATCTAGTAGTTGGTACCTGGGCTTATCTTTGGAATCAAAAAATTTGCAGTATTAAAATGGCAATTCAGTAGAAAACTGAGAAAAATATTTTGGAAACTGTCCCATCATAGGGGATACTTTGCTTTATATAATGTCCGCTTAATGAGTGATAAAAAACTTTCTCCTCCTGATACCTTCTTTTTTCCCTCCGCGCCTCGGAACTCCTTCTCTCTTCTTCCGCGCCGACTCCCAATTTTATTATACTTAATCATCCGGACATGATATTACTCCCTGCTTGACAAGGGAATCGCCCCTAGCCCCCCTTGTCAAGCAGGGCTGTTTCATTCTCGGTTAAGATTTTAGGCGTTGCTGAAACTGGGTATGAATTCCACCAATTGAATAACTCAAATAGCTTGATCATCAGGTATGTAATTAGTCGCCAATTGACGATTTATAGCTTAATTCAGCAGCACCAGATTTTGAACCTTAATTTCTTCAAAGCCTTTGCCACTGGCGTTCTATCGCGCAGCAGAACGGAGTTCGAGCGCCAAATTTTTTCTGAATAATTTCTGAATTAGGAGAAAATATTAGCTGAAAATCACACAGCATAAAGGTTATAGCAATTCTAAATTTTTAGAATGAAAGCTTCGCTCCTCCCCCGGGAGGCAATAGCCATCCTCCTTGTCAAGAGGGGAACTAGAGGTTATAGGGCTCGAAGTTTTTTATAACTAATTATCTGAACATGATCTGAATTCTTTCTTGATAGAACTGCAAAACTGACTATTTTAAGTATATTGTAGAAATAATGCCAACTATCAATATCCATGCAGTTGCAACGTCAGTTCAGTGGACAAATCATTACTCTCGACACCCAAAACCTGATTGGTGGGGGTGGCGAAGGTCGTATATATCCTGTGCTACAAGATTCGTCCCTAGTGGCAAAAATTTATCACAAACCCACAGATGAAGATGCTGATAAACTGACTGTGATGTTTAGTCACCCACCAGATGCACCGATGGCAGCCGGACATTCAGCGATCGCATGGCCAGTAGATCTAGTACATACTATCAACAGCAAACAGCAAATCATCGGTTTTCTCATGCCTCGTATTTCTAGGGTAGAGCCGATACACATATTTTACAATCCCAAAAATCGTCGGGAAAAAAAACCACTATTCAACTATCGTTATCTCCATCGCACAGCTCGGAACTTAGTAGCAGCAGTTAACGCCTTACACAAAAGTGGGTATTTAGTTGGTGATGTCAATGAGTCAAATATTCTAGTCAGTGATACTGCTCTTGTCACCCTAGTTGATACAGACTCATTTCAAGTCCGTGATCCCTATACCTTTGAAGTTTACCGTTGCCCAGTAGGGAAGCCAGAATTTACACCCCCAGAATTACAAGGTCAGAGTTTTCGGGAAGTTGATCGCCAACCAGAAAATGATTTATTTGGAATTGCAGTGTTAATATTCCAACTGTTGATGGAGGGAACTCACCCCTATGCGGGAGTTTATCAAGGTAGAGGCGATCCCCCTAATATTGAAGCACGCATCAAAGCTGGTCATTTTCCCTATGCTCAAAAGCGAGTTCCCTATCGCCCGATGCCACTAGCCCCAGATTTGAAGATTTTGCATCCTATCATCAAACAATTATTTATTGATTGTTTTGAAAAAGGGCACGAACATCCCACATTACGCCCTGACACAAAAATTTGGTTACAGGCATTGCGAGAAGCAGAAGATAATTTGGTTATTTGTCAGAAAAATCATCAACATTTGTATGGAAATCACTTAAAATCTTGTCCATGGTGCGATCGCAGAAAACTGTTAAAAGGGCGTGATCCTTTTCCATCAAGAGAGGCAGTACGAAATCAGCAACATCTACAACCACCCCAATCAAAGCCACGAAAGCTATTATCATTAGCCTCCCCAAAAACTACTACCCCCCAAAAACCTCCACCGCTACCAAAACCAATTATCATCACCCGAAAAATGGGACAATATCAACCCTTACTAACTCCTGTTGTTACCAATCTAAAACCGCCATCATTACCAATAATTCCTTTACCTGGTGGTGGGAATGGAATTGCTGGCATTGCCAAAGATGGTTTTTTGGGTGGTTTTTGGGGAATCTTGTGTGCAACAGCAGTCGCAGGTTTAGTATTAGGAACAATTAAAGGCAGTGTAGCAGTTTTTGGTGGTATTATTATGGGAATCCTGTGGGGCGGTTTTCTCGCGGTCGCTTGGCAATATGTTATGCCTGTGAGTTCATCTAGCGATAGTTTAGGCTTAAAAGGAGCTTTTTGGGGAGGGTTTGTCGCTGCTGCTATCAGTGGCTGTGTGTATGGAATCAGCAATCGTCTGGCAGTATTTGGGCAAGTCGTTTTATTTGGAGCATTTTTAGGTACTATTTGGGGTAGTTTTTGGAGTGCTTTTAAACCACCATTAACATTGCCCGTACCTGGGCGACTTTGGGGAAGACGAGGTTTATTTTTAGGAGCCATCTGGGGTGCTTTTTTAGGCACAGTTATTGGAGCTATTTTAGCTATAGCTTTTGTGCTTCAGAGCAGTATTAATGAAAATAGCACTTCTGGGTTAGAATTAGTATATTTATTAATCAGTGCAATGATTCCTGCAATGGGTGTAGGTGCTATAGGTGGAATTTTTGGTGGTGTTGTTCTCGGACCTATTTTAGGAGCCCCAACTTTGCCTTTATCAAATAAATTATCAGGCAGTAGAGGTGTTTTTTTAGGTGGAATCTGGGGATGTTTTTTAGGAGTAATTATTGGAGTAATTTTAGGTGGAATTTTACCACAGTTTGTATCAATAGATTTAATTGGAATTATGCGAATTGATGCAGATTGGACTTCAATACTGTCAACAATTTTTGGGGCTGGTTTTGGTGCGATTGCCGGGTCTTTTTCAGGGGCAGCGTGGGGAGGTATGGGTAAGTGGTAAAGGAAAAAGGAAGATGAAATAGTGCCTGTAGAGGATGTAGAAATACAGCCTACCGAGAACAATACATGCATGTATTGATTTTCGGCACCTCGCCACATGAAAAGGGTTGATTTATTTAAACCCCGCCGGGGCGGGCGAGGTCTTATATGCCGTCACCAGTGATGGTAAATTTAGCTTCGCTACATGAATGTAGAAGTGCCCTTTCATGTGGCGTGGTGCCGAAAGTTCTTTATAAAGTCTGAACACAGGTGAGCTCAACTGCAAAACAGATGATCAAATAGAGAACACTCCATTGCCCAGGGAATTCTCAAGGGCCAGATATCAAAATTACATCTTTGAGCCTGTCGGCGACCTGCTCAACTGAGAGCTAAGTCAACGGTTAGACTGGCAGTTAAAACTAGCTGCTCATTTGTTTTCTGCCAATATCTTCATCGAAGGCAATATCCAATCTCATCAGACGATGCCAAGCCAAGCTAGGAGAAAATGGTCAGTTTTTACCTAATGGTCAGTCAGCTAAGTCAGAATTGAATAAGTCTTTGCAAGATGCAGCTTTTGGTCAGTGCCAGGCAAATTTTAGAATATGTAGCATGGAAACTGGGGGTAGTGCATTAAATAAGTGTGGGATTCTAGTAAAATAAACAAGGTCCTTATTACTGTTTCTACTATATGCGTTGTCCTTTCTGTGACCACAAAAAAGCCCACAACCATGGAGTTACCTCTAAAGGCTCTGAGGCTTACCGGTGTCCAGTATGCCGTAAGACTTTTACTGAAACCTTTGATCGCATTTACTATCGTCGTCACTTAGAACCTCAAGAGGTTCATACCAT
>JAJEAQ010000313.1 GCA_022822685.1 Trichodesmium sp. jk18x7bins.61 | reverse complement strand
GGCGTTTCCGCTTCACCCACATTCTTAACTCAGTTATCCGCTCTATATGGGTTATAGAGGCTGGACTCTAGCCATACATCCCCAGTTTCTAGGGGTTCCTGCTAGAAACGAACCGCACTAAGCTGCTAAATATATATAGGAAGATAAAAATCTATGGCAATTATCTCTCCCAATTTAGAATCTCATCAAAAACTTTGGCAAGTGATAGTTTTTTTGGCGTTAGGTTTATGATTAAGTGGCTGCATAGTTTTAGACTTAGCAATTATGCCTACTATGTATGTTTCTGGAATGATGAATACACCAAATTTTACAGCAACAGGTCCAATTCTGTTTTCTGTGTTTAACCGAATTGAATTACTTTGTGCTAGCTTGGGCTTAACAGGTTCATTATTCTTGAGTGCTACATCAAATCATTTCATCAAACACACTAAAACAGCAATTATTTTTTCTATAGCATTGTTGGCGATCGCTCTAATTGATGCTTACAGTTTAACTCCTCAAATGACTGCTTTGGGGATGAATCTAAACTTGTTTGAATCAGTGAATGAACTGCCTGTAGCAATGAATCAAATGCACGGTAGTTATTGGTTATTAGAAGCAACAAAATTGGTTCTTGGTGGTACTTTACTTGCTTGGTTTTATCAAAAGCAAAACTGAATTTATATAACTTGTGGTCATCTAATATTAATGTAGGGACGTTCCATGGAACGTCCCTAAAAAGATTTAAGAGCAGGTTTATGTAATTTATGGAAATGTTAGTCAAAGATTAATTATTTTCCGATTCTTCTGCTTCTTTTTCATTAGACGATAAAAGACGAATTCCCATAATTGCAAATCCAATTGCAGCAGTAACCTTGACTATATTTGTTGGTAAAATTTCGGCTACTCCTTGCCCTACTAAAACTCCTAAGAAACTGGTTAATAATAGAGCACCTGTAGTACCCAAAAATACAGCATGAGGAAATTTGGATGAGCCACCTAGAGCGATCACCGCTAATTGACTTTTGTCTCCTAATTCAGATAAGAAAACTGCAATAAAACTTAAGCCTAGAAGTTGCCAATCCATAGTTATGAAAACTCGAGTAAGAAGGAACAAGAGAGGTTATTTAACAAGCTATAAATTAAAAATTCAAGGGTGTTTATCCCCCACTATATTTTTAAGTTCGTTGTAGGCGTTGATTGAGGTTTGTATTTTCTATAGTCAACCAATAAATTCTGAATGCTGACCACTATTTCAAACACATTTTTTTTCAACAAGTTCTGACTTAACCAAGAAAATTTTCATAAAACACTTCTGCTATTAAAGTCAAAGATATTAACAGTAATACAATTCCTGCTGCCCTTTCTATAGTTTTTGGGGATAGACGACTGACTAGCCATTGCCCTAGTAATACTCCCAATAAACTCGTAATTACTAATGCACTACCAGTACCTACAAATATTATCCAAGGAGATTGTGATTCGGCTGTCATTAGCAAAGTAGTAAGTTGAGTTTTATCTCCAATTTCTGCTAAAAATATTGTCACAAAAGTATAGACAAAGACTGACCATACTCCTGTTTTTTGTGCCTTAGTTACTGGTTTTTCTGATTGAGAACTTGTGGGAGGTGAAAGTGTATCTGTTTCTGAACTAACTGATAAAGGTAAGCTTTTAGAAATTTCTTTTTGTTCTAAATCTTTTTGGGATTGAGGTACTTTTCCACTAAAAGAGTCGGATTTCACGGGCCAATTTACTAAATCAATATATTTAGGTATTTATTATTTCTGATATTTGACTCATCAGGCAAATATTCTACTTTTGTATGCCTGAGTTAATGCCTACTGCACGATGAAAGCGAAGCATTTCCAGGCTACGATCGCCGTACATATCTCCAATGTGCTGCCGACAACAGTCAATAGCAAATTCATTGAGTTCTTCTGCTTCAATGCCGTACAATCTTTTAAAGGTATCTGGTTGGACTCGACAAAAGCGGGGCCTTTCAGGGTAAATACGACATTCCCGTGTTAAGTGGTTGTAATTAATGCACCATCCATCTACTCCTACTAAACTCATATAGTGCTTTAATTCTCCTGGGGATAAGTACTCTTCTAATTCAGGACGCTCTGTTGCTTCTAGGTAACAACAAGCACCACAGTTTTTTACACAACGCCAAGTAGCCATTTTTTCTTTTTCTCAGTCAAAAGTTAAGGTTTTTGAGCAAGGCCTTTTGATTGTAACAGACCAATTTATTTAGTTTTGTAAAGTTTATGAAATAAGAGGGGTGATCGCTTAATACAATTAAAAACGGTTTTCCAGTTCAGTATCTGTATTTTTTTGATTTCTAGAGGATATATAGGGTTTTTAACTGATTTTTTCAGCAATATTAACTTTGAAACTATTGCTCAACTTACCATACTAACTATGATTGTGATTGCTGGCCCAGTGGTGATTTTTCTCTTGGCACTTCGGGGCGGCGATTTGTAAATCAGATTGTTTCTCTACTGCTATTTCATAATTATGCCAAGGGAAGTTTTTTTTATATATTTCTTTTGGCTATATTTATTTTTAATTCCCAAACATTATAAATTTCAGAATAACTCAATATTTGCCAGCCCTACTACTAAATCTGTCTAGTTAACTTTTATTCAATTTCTCCCAACCTATATCCTTTCCGATAAACAGTATGAATTAAGGCTGACTCTCCAGTTGCTTCTATTTTTCGTCGCAATAAACGTACTTGTGCTGCCAAAACATTACTACTGGGTTGTTCCCCCTCTCCCCATAAATATTGATAAATCTGTTGATGAGTTAAAAGTTGTCCTGGGTAAAGCATAAAATATGCTAGTAGCTCACATTCTTTTTCTGATAAATTAATCACTCGCCCACTGCGGTAAGCTACTTGATTTTCTCTGTCTAATTCTAAATCTGCTACTTGTAGATGTTGCTGAGTTGTATTTGCCTCAATGGTTGGGGGGCGACGTAATAAAGCCCGCACTCTGGCTAATAATTCTCGCAATTCAAAAGGTTTAATTAGGTAATCATCTGCTCCTGCATCTAATCCAGTCACGCGATCGTCTATGGTGCCTTTGGCAGTGAGAAACAAAACTGGCGTGTAGTCGTGGCGCGATCGCAAATCTTGACAAATCTCTAATCCTGTTTTGTGAGGTAGCATCCAATCTAAAATCAATAAATCATAGTTACCCTGACTTAGCATTTGAGAGCCAACTTCTCCATTATCCGCCACATCAATACTATACCCCTCCCGACTCAAAGCCCTACTTAAAGGAGAAGTTAATTCTGGTTCATCGTCCACCAAAAGAATCCACATTTTAATGATTTTCAGAATCTACAGTCAAAATTTTAATAAAATACATTTTCTGTTTCAACTGCTGCTGCTGCCAACCATTCCTGCATATCAGGCAATGCCCAAACTGCTTCCGCATAAGCTTGGGCTATTGGTTCAAGTTTGATTTGATAAGTGACAAAGCGAGACACCACAGGAGCATACATAGCATCAGCAATCGTAAATTTACCAAATAGCATATCACCTTCTGCTCCATATTTTTCGCGGCACTCTCGCCACATTTTATTTATCCTCTTAATTTCTGGTTTTACCTCTGGAATTATGCCGACTTCTGAGTAGCGACTCCGACAATCCATCGGCATATATTTACGTAAATTGGGGAAGCCGGCGTGCATCTCAGCACTAACTGCCCGCGCTACTGCCCGCGCTGCCTGATTTTTTTGCCATAGAGAATCAGTAAATTTCTCTGCTACATATTCACAAATTGCCAGAAATTCCCATACTTTGATATCTCCATCTAACAAAACTGGTACCAGCCCAGTGGGAGAATATTTGAGAATTTCCTGGCTGGTAATGGGTGTACCCAGGAGAATTCTAATTTCAGTAAAATCAATTCCTGCTTGTTTCATTGCTAACCATACTCGTAATAACCAAGAGGAATAATTTTTATTACCAATAACTAGAGTTAGTTTACTCATAATTTTCTCAATATTTATCGATAGGCGCTCTCACAGTCCAAGTCAAAACGCACAATTAAAATTGTGATTGTAATCGAGGCAGAGGAATTCAAGAGTGTCTAACCAAACCATCAACTACTATAACGAATTATCTAGCTGATATTTATTTCTATAGATTGCATAGTATACCACATTAGCCTGATAATAATGAGCCTCTTTTTTATATTTCATCCCTACTTTTTCCATTACCCGTTGTGAGGCAATATTTTCAGGATAAATGATCGCTACAATTTTCTCTAACTTCAACTCTTCAAACCCCATGCTTTAAACTTGTTTTTGAGGCTTCCGTTGCTAATCCATGACACCAATACATTTCATCTAATACATATCCAAGCTCGACTTCTGGTGTGTTATCCAGAAAACAAAGTCCACAACGACCAATCATTTTATGATCTTTTTATGAACTATTGCCCACATACCAAAATTATTTTCCTGCTAATTCTTGAGCATCATCAATATTTTGACTTTTGTTTGTTCTCTAGTCATAATACCTTTACCCACATACTTCACTACTCTAGGATTATGATATAATCTGTACAAT
>JAJEAQ010000089.1 GCA_022822685.1 Trichodesmium sp. jk18x7bins.61 | reverse complement strand
CTCACAGGGGGTTCTGAAGTAGAGGCGCCTCAAATAATATTGAGCGTCGACTATAACAGGGTGATCACTCAATAATTGCTCACCGAGCAACAATAAATTTGCTTCTCTTTGCCCACCAGATCTAGTCACAATTTCTGACTCCAGAGTACTTGAAACTTTTTCGCAATATTTTTCCCCAGCCCCTCAAAAGATGAAAAATAAGTAGCAAATCTGGCGATCGCTACTACATCCATTTCCCTGGTAAGGCACTAGGAAAAGAAATTGCTTTGGGCAAGGTTTTAAAACTATAGCAATCAGGAATGATTTATGAGAAAGAATTCTGCATTTTCAAATAAATCAAGGAATTCTCAAATCAATCTCCCATATATGATTCCTGATTGCTATATATAAGAGAATGAACTACCCCGCCGTGTAGACGGGCAGGGTTTCTTCACCGCCACGCTTATGACAAAGAAATTTTTCTCGCTCTAACGGCTCCAAATTATTACCCCCTGTATGTTTAGTTGCTTGCTGAGCCGACACTTTCGTGATGCACTATCTTTTTTTCTTTGCAGGAGATTCTTCTGCCCCAGAGTTCTCAGAGATGTGTCACTTTGATACCTGTGGGGTTGGAGAAGATGGGTGGTTTTCAAAAGTTTTGATCAGATATTGAATCTCTATGATCTTTTGGTGAATCCTTTTGTACAATTGTACTGGTTTCGGAGGTAAATTCCGAGCGCTTTGAGGAGGTAAATTCCAAGCGCTTTGAGGAGGCAAATTCCGAGCGCTTTGAGGAGGTAAATTCCGAGCGCTTTGAGGCAATGAACTCTTTCCTGGACTGAGATTAGAGGTGTATTTTGTTATGTTCTGCGAGAGCTTTGTGAGTTGCAATTTCTGTTGTTCAAAATTCTGGTAAGGAAAATTTTGTTTGTACTCTTGTAAGCTTTCCATAACTTGAGAGCTGTTTAGGATATTAAGAACTTTATCCATAAACGAATTTATATAACCCTTATTGTCATAACGGATATTTTTTACCTGCTCAAGTTCCCAGATTTGTGAATTTAGTTGATCTGTTCTTGTTATGATCTGAACATCTAATGGTGCTTTGTTTTTTTGCTCTTTCAAACTTTCTAAGACTTTTGTTCTAGCTTCACCTTCTAGATGATTGTCAATTTTTTTCATCATTGCTCCTTCTGCAAGAAGAATAGATTCAACCTCAATTAGCTCTAGCCTGTGAATTGTATTCATTAATTCTTCGACTTCTAGAGTTTGATTTGATTCCTTTCTCGTGACAGGGCGAGCATCAATGTCATATATCTGCTCTGTAATTATCTCTTCTGCCTTTTCGCCTATTTTGTCAAGAGCTTCATAGAAATCATCGATGGGAGGTGAATTATATTTATTGAAAGAGTCTTTTTCAACCACATCAGGATCCTTCAGAACATTAAACATATCTATAGCATTAATAATTTCTGTGCCATCTGCTAAAGTTAGCTTTTGATCAATTGCCTGTTTTATATATGGGTAAGACCGAAAAATATGATCTTGAATTTCTTGAGCTTTCTTTCGATTTCCATACCAATAAGCTCGGTATTCTGTCTTGTAGCGAGATAATTGGTATTCAGCTTCAAGACTGGGATAGTTGCTACGGAAATATTCTTTCTCATCTTCATAGTTTTGGTGTCTTTTCCGAATTTGCTCCAGTGTCTTGCTATTTTGCCTAATAGAATCTATTTCACGCTCCTCTATCTCTCTAAACCCTTGACTATTTTCTCGGCCTCCATTTTTATCTGCTTTGTGTTGCACTTCATGTTTCAGCATTCTGAGGACTTCTTCTTTATTGTTATAGGAGGGATTAATAATAGCTACATAATTTATCTCTTGACTACGGGAGGAAAAGCCAATCTCAAATTTATCCTTAATAAGGGAATTGCCTAAGTATGACAAATCATGTGGCTTGTACTTTGTAGGTTCCTCATATATATCTCCCTTATTGAAGTATGGATTGGGGAAGACAGCAAGTTTTGTTTGAGGGTTTTTTCCTGCTTCTATAACTCTTGCATTAGAGTCGGCTGTAGTTGTTAAAGCATAGAGTTTGGACTTTTGATTGGGAGGAAAAAGCCACTGACATGAGTTTCTCAGAGTTCTATCATCACTTTTTAATCCTTCATTAACATATTCTTTTAAGAGGTTTCTGTCTTGTTCGTGCTGTTTAATTGCATCTTGATAATGCTTCTGATCTGAAGGAGTGGATACTGTATGGTGTTCTTCTTCTATTGCTTGAATCAGGTTATCTATAACTTTGTGAATTTTCCTAATGAAATTTCTTTCTTCCCCTCCAACAGGAAGCTTTTCCCATAGTTTCTGTAATTTTTGGTTCTTAACTATCTGATTTTCAGTGAATTTCCCTAAGTTAAGCTGGATTTCTTCAAGTTGGGATTTCTGTTGTGCAAAATCATCTTCAGGAATCTCTTCTTTATATTTTTTTAAGTTATCAACAAATTGACTTGTTTGTAAGTCATCAAGAACAATATTCATGAAAGAATAAAATGCTGTGATTTGTTCGGTTTGCTGTTGCTCCTTGGGTGCATTCTTGAATTCCTCTGCTTTATTAATTACATCATCTAATTCAACTATTTTGTTCAGAAAACCTTCTGTTTTTCTTTGCACACACATCATGTTCGTGTTTTTTACCGCAATTGCTTTCTTGCTAGAGCCTGATTGAGCTATTTGTTGATTTTGATCTACCACATGTTTCAATTCATGGCCGCTCAACTCCTGTCCCCCTCTAGTACCTGGTTGATAAGCTCCCTGCCTCGAGAAAATATTCTGCCCTGTTGTAAATGCCTGAGCCTGTATTCTCCGATTCCTGCCCTCTGACTCAGTATTGTGGTGAACTCTGAGTTTACTAAAATCTACTCCATCAAATGCCGATTCCATGGGTTCGGGAATCTGATCTGCCTGGGGTTGGCCTCTGCCTCCTAATCGTTGGGTTGATGGTTCTAGTTCAGGATATGATTTATTTAACCTTGTACTCTTGTGGCCTCCCATGATGCCTTTGGGTAGGCTGGGGCTAATCTGCTCCACTACCTCTTTGACTACCTGCTCCACTTCCTGCTCCTGCCGATTCTCTGCTGCCCCAATCATTAGCTTTGCCTGTATTGGTACATTTGTCTGTCCAGATTATCGCTCTAGTTGAGCTGATATTCCCTGAAATTCTGGCACCCATGGTGTTTGCTTCCCAGCCATGATTTCCCTGGTAGCCCTTGTACCAATTACACTTTCTAATTGCTGCAATTCATCACTACTCAAGCTTTTTGGATCTTGTTGCGTTCTTTGGACTACCGTAGAGAGGGGAGCATAACTCTTAGTGGGGGTGATGTTTCTAGTTATCGGGTTTGAACTAAGAAGGGGTGATGTTTTTTTTGATACCTGTTTGTAGTAAGACATATCATCTCCTTGATTTACTTGAAGGTTTTCATCAAAATATATTGATTTGGAGATGCACCCTATCACAGTGGCGATCGCCGTGCCTAAATCATTATCAGCCAATGGCCTCAGTCGTCAATAGTCAGAGTATCTGGCTCTCGTAGTTCTTGCTCCGGTGGGTAAGGGAGACGCTCACACTATGAGTTTCCTGTCTGGTATTAAAATAGCATTATTTTGGGAATTTGGTATATTACAGCACTTTTTATGTTGGTGAGGTACATATATTTTCAGGGGCAAATGGCCAACAAGCCCCCTGCCTGTACCTCCGGATCCTCAAAAGTGCTGTAAGTTCACTTTAGAGGCTGTTTGTAAAGTTTTGTCATGGTTAGCGATTGCTGTGTTTCCGTTGCGAAGGTTTTCCAGTCTGGCCGAGACGTTGGGTTATTGAGAGAACAAAGGATGCCTAGATATAGCAGCGTATCCAACGCCAGGATTCATCAGGGGTTGTGTGGGGACTTACTAACCCATTTTATAAACCCCATGGCACACTGAAAAAATTTTCAATGTGTTGCTCTCTCCTGGAGTCAGCTAATATGAACCTATCCCACTATTATTCAAACTCTTAATACCTGCCAATACAAAAATAATGAAATTCCCAAAATTCCTATGAGTAGGATAGACTCATATAAAAAAAGGAATTTTTGGCTCCGATAATATTTGTGGTTAAACAAAGATTAGATGTTTTATTGGTAGAACGAAATTTATGTACTTCTCGACAAAAAGCTCAGACTTTAATTAGAGCAGGAGAAGTTATAGTTAATCAGCAAATAATTGATAAACCAGGAACTGAGGTTGATTCAGACGCAGATATAAAAATTAAACAGAAATCTTTATATGTTTCTAGGGGAGGCTATAAACTTGCAAAAGCATTAGAGTATTTTTCTATTCCTATTTCAGATCGAATTTGTATCGATGGCGGTATCTCTACAGGCGGATTTACAGACTGTTTATTACAAGCAGGCGCTAAATTAGTTTATGGTATTGATGTGGGATATGGGCAAGTTGACTGGAGTTTGCGTAATCATCCAAAAGTTATTTTGAAAGAGAGAACTAATTTACGTTATTTAACTCCCACAAAGTTATATGGTGATTCATTAATATCAACTTCTCAAGAACAAGAAAACTTAGAAATATATACTAATTTAGCTGTTGTTGATGTTTCTTTTATTTCTTTGACTAAAGTTTTACCTGCTTTATGGCAATTACTGATTCCACCTCGCGAGGCAATATTGTTGGTAAAACCTCAGTTTGAGGTAGGAAAAGAACAAGTGGGTAAAAAAGGTGTGGTACGTTCTCCCAATGACCAAGCTGAGGCAATTTTTCAGGTTTGCTCTAGTGCTAATAATTTAGGCTGGACATATGCTGGTTTAACTTGGTCTCCAATACAAGGCCCAGCTGGTAATATAGAATATTTATTATGGTTAAATGTTGAAAGTAAAGTTTTACCTGAGCTGGCAGCGATCGCTCACATCACTAAATTAGCTCAACAAGAGTTTCAAGCTAGGAAGAAGTAGTCAGGAGTCAGAAGCTAGAAAAATCCTGACTCTTTTTACATTATGGCCTTAATACCTCACTATCTGTAATACTCATTACCAAAAACTTTGCTTGACTTTGATTTTCTATTTATAAATATTATTTGCTGGAGTAAATGCGAGGTGTTTACTAACTTTGGCTCTTTTTATAGTTAGAGATTGTTTGTAAAACTGATATTAAATTCTTGCGTAGGGTGGGCAATTGGGTTGAGTTCTCCTTGTAATAAGACCTCGCCCTGAAGGGCGGGGTTTAAATAAAGAATTTTAATTTGACGCCGCTGGCCACCAAAATTCCCAGCTCTAGCTATCTTAATATTTACTTTACAAGCAGTCTCTTATTTTTCCTATTCAAGTCACCTAATCTCTAGAGATTGCAACTATTAAAATAAAAATATATCCATGCTTTTAGTCATTTACAGTCAGAGAATTAGTATATTTTTTATTTTCTTACTTAAATTATCTATCTATATATTTTGTACTTCATTTATTGTTAGTATCATAATTTCCGCTAAAATCATATCTGTTAAATTAGCCGATAAATTCTTATATAGTTTAATAGTATTTGGGAATTTTTTAAGAGGAATAGAAATAGTAGAAATTTTCAATATTATTGCTTTGGCTGTAGTCGGGATGGGTTTTGGTTTAGCAACGGTTTTTTTACCTAAATATTTAGGCCGTTATGTCAGTTCAATTCTATTAATAATTTTAGTTCCAATAATTTTTATCACAACTCAAGTAGTAAGATATGATATCTGGGTAGAGCAAGTAGCACAGAATGACAATTTATCATTGAGTCAAGCTGAGTTAGTAGCTAATTCCTTTTTAAATCAAAGAGTAGGAAATAATGGCATATATGGCTTCTATTTATATACTGCCAAATTTCCAATTCTCCCTGAAAAAGAATTACAGATGAACGATTTAAATAGACTAGAAAAAAGTGTTAATTCAAAGTTTGTGAGGTTAATCGGAGTGCCACCAGGAGTAATTTCTTGGGCTATGAGTTTATGTTTTTGGGTAATCAGAATTTTTTACTTTGTTGTAGCAGTGGTAACTACAGTTGTTCACTTTACAGAGGGTTTAAGAATAGTTAAATGTTAAAAAAGGGAAAAAGTAATACTAAAATTAGGTTGTATCAATTATCTCTGTATTCTACTAAGGGTGAAAACTGCTATAAATTATTGCGTAGAGTGGGCCATTGGGTCAAGATTTCTTTGCACTCACCAGAATTTTACTTTCCGCCGTAACCCACCAGAATTATAGCGGTTTTCACCCTTGATAGAATACAGAAACAGGAGTAGGCACAAAATTTCCGGAGTCAAAATTGTCGTCTATGTGAATAAAAACCCCTAGAATTAGGGGCCAATTATTTGTGAAGAGTAATTTCGCGAATAGCAAGCAAATAATTGAGCGATTCGCGCAGCGCGCCGAGAAGGAATCGCTCTTTATATATAGAGTTCTAGAACTTATAGCTTTTTTCACTTTCGTAGACTATGTAATTTTGGCCTTCAACTCCCCCTGCCTTGAGCAGGTGAAAACTGCGATAATCTTGACAAAGATACAAAAAAGATACAAAATTGGTTCTATACGCCTTCTCTTTTGCCTGTAGCCTATTGCCTGTTGCCTGTAATTAATACTTTTAAATTTTGACTTTTAACTTGAGATTGCAGCCAGCCAAAAAAAAACTCATAAAAAGTATTAACTTCTTCCTTTTTTGCTAAATAATTCCTTTTTTATACGAGAAATTATTGTATCCGACTCTACTTGACTTAAAATATCCTGAATAACTATATCTTGACCCAAAGGCCCCCAAGTACAACCCTTTTCTAAATAAACTTTAGCAGCACTTCCAATAGCATAAGTTCCATAAGCTGCTATCGAAGCTTGAGTAATAACAACTCCAGCATAAGAAGTAATATCAACTTTTCCTAAGCCTAATAATAAACTACTTCCCAACTCTCCCAACAACACACCACCAGTACTAAACACAATTATTTTCCAAAGTTTAGCTGCTTCATAGCTAGTCATTGGCAAATTATAAAGGCGAGACAAAGATCGAATTAATAATAAATCTATTACTGTAGTTCCAAGTACATCAATAACAGCAATCGGATTCAGAGCAATAGCCAAAGCTTTATACTTAGCAAAATTCCAAATTAAATCATTAGCTTCATCCTGTTTAATCTTCACAGTTTTCTGGGCAATAGTTACCTCCGCTTCCCTCCCTTGTAGTAAAACATTTAATGCTAAAAGCGATCGCCCCTCTTTCTCCAAAATAGTAATTATTTTCTGTTTCAGTTCATCTATTTGAGGAGGCGGTGTTTCCCAGTCGTGAGTCACATTACCATCTGACCATTCAATTCTTACAGGTATAGGAGTCGGCTCGGCTGCCACCATTACTACTTCCAAAGGTGGGGAAATATCTTCTAATTCTTCTGATTTATCACAGGTAATTTTTGGCAAATTTTGATAAATTTCTTGTTGCTCTGCTTCTGGATATAAATCAATTTTATTAAATACCACAATTAACGGCTTTTGAGCCTTCCTTAACTCAGACAAAGCATCATTTTCAGTGCGGGTAAGATCCCCGGAAACAACAAATAAAATTAAATCAGCTTGACGAGTAACCTCCTTCGCCATTTCTCCACGAACTTCACCCGCCACCTCATCCAATCCTGGAGTATCTATTAAATCTATTTTTACTACTTCTTGTTGATTAGAATTCACAAATATATTAGGCGTCCATCTAATAGAGCGCGGCCATTGAGTCACACCATTGAGAGGACCAGTCTCTAAGATTTTTTCACCTAATAAAGCATTTAAAACTGCTGATTTACCACGACTAACTAGACCAAAAACAGCTATTTGAATTACTCCTTGGTCTAGCTTATCAATATTTGACTTTAATAGATCTAATTGAGTTTTTAAAGTCGATGAAAATTCAGGATTTGTTGTTTTTTGTGCCTTCTGTTGTAACACAGAATACCTATTTAAAGCTCTGCGTAAACTTGCCCGCGCCCGTTTCCAGTGAAGTTGACCTTGTTTACGGTAACTTTCTGAAGGTTGAGAATCTGCTGTAGCTATTTCTGGAGAAATATTGGAGTTAGTCAAGGCTCGATTCTGGTAGATATTGTAGTCTGAGCATTCTGCTCGCGGGCCAAATTATTATATACCATCTGGCTCACGGGCGAAATTAAGTAGGTAGACAGAATTATAGCTGAGATGTTTAATTTATCAATGATGATTCTGTCTGATTCTGCACAATTTCTATTTTTTTCTGTTGTGGCAAAACATGGCTCATTATCAAAGGTACAAAAGATTTTAAGAAATTATTTTGTTGAGTTTGACTAAATACACTTTGTATAATTTGTCCTAATTTCTCAATATTCACAGAATGACTATCTTTTTGAGTCTGGAAATATTCTACTAAACTAATACCTGCTACTCTGGTAAGATAAGCAGAACTTACTGCTTCAACTGCTCCGCCAGCTACAAAAGTTACAGTATTACTTTTGAGGATAGTAGTTAATGTTTTTGTAGAAAGTTCTACTAAGCCTAGTTTTAACATCAATTCTGCTATAGTGCCAGCTACTTGCTTGCCTTGTTCTAAAGAAATTTTTTGCTCATATATAGTACTTAAGTCTACTATTAATTGAGCATTTATAGCTGCTGTCGCTAATAAGTCTAAGGTAGGAATTGGATTAGCAAATGCTGTGGCAGCAGCAATCCATTGATATTGTTCAATTACAGGAATAGCAAGCTCTCGCCTAACTTGATTTAAAATATTTTTGGCTTCAAGTGTAACTATTTGTGCTTTTCTTTTAGTAGTTGCCCAGACTAATTTTTCCTTTTCCTGTTCTAATACATAATTTAGTTTTTCTATCAATCCAGATATTTCTGGTAGTGGTTGTTCTATATATTCTTGAATAGTTTCATCAGCCTGGTATTTTCGCACCTTAATGGAATTGGGTTTGGCAGAAACTCCAATTAAATTTTCTTCTAAGTGAATAGTAGATAATCTCTCTTGAATTTTTTGTAATACTTGTGGTTTTTGATCTGGTAAATATTGGTCTTGTTTATTCCAAACTACGATAAAACTTTGACCGAGAGAAGTTAGTTTTAATAATGCTTGATATTCTGAATCTGTTAAGTCACCTGTAGTAATAAATAATATCAGGTCGTATGGCGATAAGGGATTAAGTTGATTATCCTCATCTGTTATTATCCATTCTTCCTGCCATGTTATATCAGTAATTTCTAATTTTTGAGAATTTGTCCATACCCATTGAGACCTCAATATTTCAGCCAAAGCAGTTTTACCAACTCCCCAACCACCTGTAATTACTATCTTTATTTCTTGTCTTTCTAATTCCTGGGTAAGTTTTGTTACTTCTTGGCGCAGTTGACTAATCTGATGACTGATTTTTTCAGATTTCTGAGATTTTGCTGTTTCCTGGGAAAGGTTGTCTATAGTATTAATTGATAAGGCGATCGCTTGTTCTGCGGCTTCTTTTGTTGGTGGTGCAATTATGGTTTGTTTTTGGGGTGGTGTAGATTTGGGTTTTTTTAACAACCAAACTCCTATACCAGCAGCCATAATTCCTAATATGCTAGCTTCACCTAATTCGGCGATGGAATGTTGGACAGTATCTAATAACCATAGCAGTAGAGATAATCCTATTCCACCAACTAAGATGGGGCGTTGTAATTTCACAGCCATTTTATTATCCTCGAAGCTCCCTTTATTATCGATTTTATCTCAACCCTGCCATAAGACTCCCTCCGTCAAAAGTAGGAGAGTATGGGAATCAGGAAAGCCAACTATTAAATCGAGTCTTAGCCAAATTTTTGGTAAACCAAGTACAAATTATCCAAAGTCAACTCTTTGAATTTCAACCATAAATTGGCCATATATCATTAATAATTGATAATAATACCCCAATATTGGAGTATCAGTTACAGCAGGACAAATACAGATTTGATGAATACCACTATCCATTAAATTCTGACAAGTGGGCAGATTAATTATGAGTTTTGAGTAGAGTAGATACCTTCTTTATTTCTTCATAATCATTGTATATGTGAGGTGAGAAACGCAAACCAAATCCAGGTCTCATATCTATGAAAATGTTTTCTTGTTTGAAGCTTTCAAAAACTTGCTGTGGCTTTTTAAAATCAATAGCAACTGTTCCACCACGACGAGGAGGAGAAATCGGGGTTTTCACAGTCAAGTTATTTGCCAAAGCGGTCTGAATTAACGTTTCTGTCAAGTATTGGTTATGAGTTCTAATTTTCTCTACCCCGATATGGTTAATCATATCTATACTTGACTTGGCAATAACAAAAGGAATGACAGAGGGAGTCCCCCCCCAAAAACGTTTGGCTGTGTTACTGTAGCGAAAGTTAGCAATATCAAACTCGAAAGGGTTTTCATGGGAAAACCAACCTACGTCGAGAGGACAAAATTGAGAAATTGCCTCTGTATTTGCCCAGAGAAATCCAGCCCCTGGCCCACCACATAACCATTTGATAGAAGAACCCACTACAAAATCAGCATTCCAAGCACGCAGATTTATCGGCACAACCCCTACAGATTGGGCAATATCGACCAATGTGAAAATGCCTTGCTTTTTAGCATATTCAACAATTTCTCTGACTGGATTCATGAAGCTATTACCATAGATAACATGAGTAATGAAGACAAGTTGCGTGTCTTCAGTCAGATATTCTTTCCACCGTTCAAGAGAAAAAGTACCACATTCTGAAGGGATAATTTTTAATTTGTAACCTAACCTTTCCATCTGACCCATAATAAACCCAATTGATGGAAAATCCATCTCGGAAATTATGAGTTTTTCTCTACTCTGGCGACGGGGAAGTGAGAGGAGTATTTTAGAAACGGCGGACGATATATTAGTTTGGGGACAAAATTCTTCTGAGGAGCCGTTGAGCAGGGATGCAAGAGATTGGCCAAATTCATTAATACTTAATAGCCATTTATCCCAGGCTTCACCTCCCTGACATTTCCATAAATTGAAAAAATCCTCCTTTTCTCTGGCTGTTTGACAAGGGAGACATCCTACGGAATGATTAAGGAGATATGTACCTTGAGGAAGGAAAAAATCTTGTTTGTATTTATTCACGCTATCCTCTGCCAACTATCTAAAGTGCAAAAAAGCTTAATTTCTTTATTTATCAAAGTTCTTCAATCACTACTGCTAAGTTATACAGATTTAATTTTTATCTGAAATCAAGGCGTTGCTGAATGAAGGTATGAATCGTCAATTAGCGACTAATTATATACCTAATGATGGGAGCTATTTCAGTTGTTCAATTGCTTCAATTCATACCCAGTTTCAGCAACGCCATAAACAATATAACCAGCTACACTTAAACTAATAATCTAGCTTAACTCATTTTTACTCATATCCATTTTTGGCAATTCAATATAAGATTGCTGTTGGTTTTCTGTGGCTGGGTGTTGAGCGATCGCTGGTTATTTCTTGGGTTGAAACTGATACCAAATCCGGTTATGACCCATAGAATTTTTCCCGCGTCCTCTATAACCCTCTTGCCTCTTGCCTCTTGCCTCTTGCCTCTTGCCTCTTGCCTCTTGCCTCTTGCCTCTTAAGACCCCGCCGGGACGGGCGGGGTTTAAATAAAGCTTCTATCTAGACCGGATTTAGTATGACTTTAAAGAACATTATTTACGCCTCCAGACCATGTAAAGTTTGTTTTTGCCGTCCATTCTCTCAAACCCTCATGATGAGACTTACACAACTACGTCATTATTTAGTGAGACTACATCGTCAGACATTTTGTGATTCTAAATCAAAGGAGATGTTATTTTTGTCAATTAAACTACTTATTTATTATTTGAAAGAGAAAAAACCTTTCTACAATAGACATCTCCATAAATTAAGTTTTTGCTACGGTAAGGCAAGAGTTTGGCGAATCTTTTTTTGGAGATGTCTAATAATCGAGGCTTGAATCCTGTCGTTTTATTATTTAGCGAGCGCGATACAATCAGAAGCTTTTAAACATAGGAAAAACTCACCGAAAAACTGAGTCTCAAGCCTCCCCCTGAAGCGGGGGACTTTTTCAGGTTAATTTAATACCCCGCCGGGGCGGGGGAGGTTTACCTGAAGGGCGAGGCATTAATAAATATGCTATAACCTGGTTAATTTAGAACATAAATCATGAAAG
>JAJEAQ010000578.1 GCA_022822685.1 Trichodesmium sp. jk18x7bins.61 | reverse complement strand
CAGTTTTAGCTGTCTGTAGGCTTTAGTAGGGGTGAGTGGCGGTTTTTTCTCCGTCATCAGTTGGAGGCTTCTTTTTTTTTTATTTGGTAGGGCTTGTAGCTGCCCCTGGGCTTGGCTAACGTGGTTTTAATGAATTCTACGCGCTTACCTTATATTTACACCTAGTAGTACTTTTTCAAGGGATTGAACTTCTTCCGTTTTCAAAAATTCATATCTTCTGATTTCCCTAGCACCAACATGATTGCGAAGTTTAAACCGAATTCCATGTCATCATTAAACACATCCTGGTGAACGAGATTGTACTTCCTCTGCTCTTTTGGATATTTGGCATCGATATCAATTACATGCTGCTCTCCAATCTTCCATACGCCTTTTGTTTGGTAGCGGTTATTGGCAACTTCATGCATTTTATCAGAACGCATTATACTTATATCACTTGATGTTTTATTCGTTTCAATTCCTTTCCATGTTTTTATTTTTACTTCATTTCCTTCCAATGATTCGCCTCTTAAACCTCTTTTGCCTAAAAGTCCTTTTTGCTTAATAGCAGTAATCAGGAGATCCAAACTTGCAATGCGGCGTTGGTTAATTATGGGATGAATTTGTTTGCTTAGGCAACCCTAGTCTGGGAAAATTTCCTAAGTCCTGATGCCTAATTCATCCCTCTACTAAGCAACGCCAAAAAACTTTCTCCTCTTGATACCTTATTTTTTTCCCTCCGCGCCTCTGAATTCCTTCTTCCTTCTTCCTTCTTCTTAACTTATCCAAATTTTATTATACTTAAACTTAATCATCCGGACATGATATTACTCTCACCCATTTAACAATAGCTTCAATCAACCCATCCAAAGTATATTCCTGGGCTTCCACATCTACTCTACCTAAGAAACTCTGACAACTTTGAGAAGTTTGAGGCCCGATGGAAGCAATACAAATATTCTCTAACCAATCTACAGGTAACTTATTGTTATTTTCTGCTATCAAATAACAAAAAATTCGGACTGTTTTAGAACTTGCAAAAGTAATAATATCTACCTGACGATTCTGTAGTGCTAACAAAGCTTCGGGAGCAATATTTTCTGGGCAACTAGACTCATAAGCAGCAACTTCTACTACTTCTGCACCTTGACTATTTAACTCATTCACTAATACTTCCCTACCACCTGTTTCTACCCTGGGGAATAAAATTTTTATTCCCCTCAAAGTTTCAGGTAAATTTGCTACTAAAGAATCAGCAACAAAATTAGGTGGAATAAAATCTGGTTCTAAACCATGAGTCTTCAAACTTTCTGCTGTTTTTTTACCAACTACTGCTATTTTAACTCCAGCTAAAGCGCGACTATCTTTACCTTTCTCCCCTAATCTTTCAAAAAAGTAATCTACCCCATTTGTCGATGTCAGAATTAGCCATTGAAAACTATTGATATTATGAATAGCCTGATCTAGATTATAGCAACTTGAAGGTGGAGTAACGACTAAAGCTGGCACTTCAATTACTGTTGCACCTTCTTGTTTTAGGCGATCGCTAAACTTACTAGACTGACTTGCTGAACGAGTGACTAAAATAGTTTTATTTGCTAAAGGTGCTATTTTGGTTTTTGCTTCTGACTTTTCTCTTACCATATTATTTGGATGGGGATATTGTAAATAATCTCGTAACCGGACTACTTCCCCTACTATTATCACAGAAGGCGACAAATATTCAGCATAAGTTTTTTGAACAATATCACCTAAACTACCAACCCAAATTTGTTGTTTAGGAGTTGCACAATTTTGGATAATTGCTACAGGAGTTTGAGGAATTCTTTGATGTCTGAGTAACTGATGCACAATTTCACCTAAATTGCGTGCCCCCATTAAAATGACTAAAGTTTCAATCTGAGATATTTCTTTCCAGTCTAATGCTTCTATGTCGTGGGCAGTTAAAACCACAAAAGCTCTACTCATTACTGTATCTGTCAACGGAATACCTGCAACTAGAGGCGCTGCCAATGCCGAAGAAATTCCTGGTACGACTTCAAATTCACAACCTGCTTCAATTAATGCTTGAATTTCTGTAGAAGCACGACCAAAAATAAAAGGATCTCCTGTTTTGAGTCTAATTACTTGTTTGCCTAATTGACATTTTTCTACTAACAAGCTATTAATTCTTGACTGAGATATACTGACTTTACCACCACGTTTACCCATCTCTATTTTCAAAGAATTTGCTGGTGCTAATTGTAGAATAGACTCATCAACTAAGGCATCATAAATTAATACTTCAGCTTTGGTGATCAGGGAATGCGCTTTTACAGTCAAATATTCTTTACTTCCAGGCCCTGCTCCCACAATATATACCTTTCCTGGCCATTGTTTCATATGATTAATAATTCTTGAAATATTTAGATTTTAGCCTGATGAGACCTCTCACAAAAGTAATCAGGGCTTACCTAATGGTACTTACCCATTTTGGGATAGTAAACGCTATATATACTGTTGCGCGATAGTTTTAAATTACTATGTATAGTGCTTTTGCGTAATTCATGCTAAGTTGAAACAAAAAGCAAAGAATTCTTAATCAGGGTATCTTGAGATGGGATTACCGATGAATTCTTAGAAGGGGGTATTCCAAAAAGTCAGTTAAAATATGTAGAAATATGTAGGATGGGCAAGGCGGAGATTAGTCAACATCTTTGCCAGCAGACAAACCTGGCCCACTAATACCGA
>JAJEAQ010000379.1 GCA_022822685.1 Trichodesmium sp. jk18x7bins.61 | reverse complement strand
GGGTGACGGCGGATAAGTAAAATTATAGTGATTACGAGGAGATATCTCTGCCTCACCCACCCTACGCCAGAATTTAATCTGAGTTTGACAAACAGTCTCTTATGGTGGTGACGGCGGATAATTAAAATTATAGTGATTACGAGGAGATATCTCTGCCTCACCCACCCTACGCCAGAATTTAATCTGAGTTTGACAAACAATCTCTGAGGTAAAGTTGTTTTTTTCTATTCTGCTCTGTAACACCAATTCTCTGTGAAGTTCATCTAATTTATCTCCCCTAGGACCCCTTTGAAAGGAGGAGACAAAAGGATAATGATGCGCTTTTTGTTTGATGGGGGGAAAGAAGTAGTTAGTTGCATTATTGCTGGAGCAACGGTATCACACCTAGAACTTGCTGACCTCACAAATACAAGAATTGCTATAAATTAATAACTAAAGGGATACTTTAAAAAAACCTAAAAATGTGGTGATAAAATTGGTTAACAAAGTTGATAAAAAAAAAGGAAATTTGTTTATTTTCCTGGAAATTTTATCTTGTGAAGGTGGTATTCAATCTTATGTTAAAGATATTTTCCAGGCTTATCAAGACTTGGCAATTTCTACAAAACCTCCTGAGTCTGTTCCAGATGCTGATATTTTATTACTAAGAGATGGTCCTGAATGCGACAACCCTTATCAATCCAAGAGCCTAAATTTTTATTATCTGAAAACTCAGCCTGCTTGGTTAGGAAGATTCAGATTAGCAGTCACATTAATATGGTGTTTACTAAAAAAACAACCTAAACAGGTTTTTTGTGGTCATATTAATTTAGCCCCATTAGTTCAAACTCTATGTGTGCCGATGGGTATTCCCTACACAGTTTCAACTCATGGCAAAGAAATATGGGAAAAACTACCAAATAAGTACAGACAGGCATTACAGAAAGCTAGTCGTATCATCAGTGTTAGTCGCTATACTCGCGATCGCTCTTGTGAAAAGAATCATTTAGATCCTGAAAAATTTCAACTCTTGCCTTGTATGGTAGATGGGGATATCTTTATTCCCAAACCTAAACCTGTAGACATGATTGAGCATTACAACCTGCAAGGGGCAAAAGTATTAATGACTGTAGCTCGACTTTGGTCTGGAGATCCCTATAAAGGTGTGGATATTACTATCCGGGCTTTACCTAAAATACTGCAAATTTTCCCAGAAGTTAAATATTTAGTCATTGGGCGAGGAGATGATAAACCTCGTTTAGCAAAGTTAGCTCAAGATTTAGGAGTAGCAGAAAAAGTAGTATTTGCTGGATTTGTCCCTACAGAGGATTTGGTCAAACATTATCAAGTAGCTGATGCTTATGTGATGCCTTCTCAGGAAGGATTTGGTATTGTTTATTTAGAAGCAATGGCCTGTGGAATACCAGTCTTATCAGGAGATGCAGATGGATCAGCAGATCCTTTACAGGATGGAAAATTAGGATGGCGTGTACCCCACCGAGAGCCAGAAGCGGTGGCCAATGCTTGTATTGAAATTCTGAAGGGAGACGATCAAAGGTGTAATAGTCAATGGTTACGAGAGGAGAGTTTAAAAGTGTTTGGTAGGGTGGCCTTTACCGAAAGACTGAGACAACTTTTAGATTTGTGATTAGGATAGAAGAAAGACGGATATTTGAGGAGATAATCAAGTGAATCAAAGCAATCCAAAAATATTTAAATTAACACTAGCCAGTATTGGTAATTGGCTAATAGTTCTAGTTGTGATTTGGTTGCTAGGATCTGTAGGATTGGGGTGGTTAATTAATTCTATTTTAATATTAATTGGTTTAGTGTTTATTATACCTATAATTGGATTTATCGGTTTATATTGGTGGTTAAATCGTAATCTAGTTACAGATAAATGCCCTGTTTGTAGTTATGAATTTAAAGCCTTAAATCAAACTCAGCATCAATGTCCTAATTGTGGAGAGTCGCTTAAGGTTGAAGATGGTTGTTTTATTAGATTAACACCTCCAGGAACAATTGATGTATCTGTTGTAGAGATTAATGAATAGGAAATAGAAGACTATCAGTAAATAAATTGATCGGTTTGTGAGGAATGCCTTTACCGTCAATAACTCACCGTTAAATCAAAGATGATAACGGGAGCTTGAATCAGCTAGTTTTTAATAGGCTCATAATTGAACTGCCTCAGTACTTTGTGTACTACCTTAAGAAAGTCAAGATACCTGCAAATGCTTCAAAAGTTTACTGCTCTATCGTCAGTTATTAAACATCCGAGTTGAGTTGAAGAAGTGTGGCCGATACAACAAGCTTTTTTAACATTGGCTAGTTGAACATTACCCTAGTGATAGGAGATTTTTATGTTCAACAAAAATTCAGTTTTTGTTCTTGATACTAATCAAATATCTTGTTTCCTAATTCATCCTGGTAAAGCTAGGAGATTATCATCAGAAGGTAAAGCAACTGTATTTATAAAATATCCGTTTACTATTACCGTCAATAACCCCAACGGGAGTAACGGATGGAGCTTGTAAAAATAAATAGACAACCCTTACCCCTGTCTACCGCGAGAGATTCACCCATGGTACGAACAACCAGGGTGTTTCCCAAGCTTGGGTAGATCTTCAAACCCGATGACAGTGCAGGCCGAAAGGACATATTGGCCGAATTGGCGGCACTTGAACTTATATTACACAGATGAGCTCCATGATTCGTGTTTCAATACGAGCACCAAAAGGTAAACCCCTAACCCCAACCAAGGCATCGCGAGCCAGACGTTTTCCCCTACAGGGAAAAGCCAAAAATGTACACAAAGACTTAGGCTTGTTCCCCATTCTACTTTGGCACCAACCAAAGA
>JAJEAQ010000596.1 GCA_022822685.1 Trichodesmium sp. jk18x7bins.61 | reverse complement strand
TTTTTTTTTCTGGGGTAATTATTTTGGTATTTGGTTTTATTTCTGCTAATTGATTGGTTGAGGCTCCTAAATAACCAATGGTTATGTTGGGTTGTTTTTTTCTTTTTTTTTTCTTTTTTTTTCTTTCTTTTTTTTCTTTTTTGTGTAGGGGTGGAAGAAGTTGTCTTTTTTTTGTGTAGGGATGGGATTCTATGTTCAGGGATGTTTTGTCGGTTGAGTCTGATGGTAGTACTGATATATTGGGGGGATGAGGGTTGATTGGTGTGGGTGTGGCTTGATTCTAGTGAGATGTTTCTGCTGATTTATATTGCTTTGTGGTGGTTTTGAGCTAGTTAGTATGGGAATTGGGAGTAGGGATTTGGGATTTGGGGCTAATTCTCTCCCCTTCTGCCCTACCAGTAATTCGGCCAGGGCCCGGAGCGCCGACTGCTCTTTCCCTAATTCCTAATTCCGCGGCTCCGCGCCTCCTAAAAATAGTTACTTTTTTCGGGACTTCTCTACATGAAGGGTGTTTATGGGGTTGGAGTTTGTGTTTGTGTGTTGGTTGTTTGGTTGTTTGGGGTGGGTTTTATGTTGACTGTGATTATAATGTCTGCCAATATAACATCCACCAAACACCCAATGTGTATCCGCGCGTCATAACGCTGGCTCTCATCCCGACGCTCTCCCGATCGGGAGAGCGCTTATCTTCTCGCCAGGCAAGTTAAAATCAGGAATATTTATATGGTCGTAGAGCATTTTAACAGACTTTATTGATACTATGAAATTTAAGCAGTCTCAGAAATGCCCAAATTGTGTCCAAGTCCATAAGGAGTGGGCAGAATTAAAAAATCGTTATCAGTTATCAGGCTTATGCTGGGGGACTTAAACGGTTATTAGCCAAAAGTTAACAGTTCTCAATTGCTAATCAAACATTGCTCTACTGAGTTTGTTATATCATGTTCGGATAATTAGTTATAAAAAAGTCGGTAGTGGTATACAAGTAGTGATTTTGGCCCTATTTCTCCTTATACAGAGAAGGTGAGAGCAACTCATATCACAATCTTCAAAGAACTACCAACAAAGACTTTTTGGTAGTTGCGATGCTACGCCTAAAGATTATTTGGAGCGCGACATCGTAACTACAAACCTAATTATAAATGTTTTACCGAACATGATATTAATACCTCAATGGGCGCCGCTATACATCTGCTTGCGCCAGAAGATAATCACTAATCTTCTAATTCTGCAATAGAAGTTTCGACTTTTTCTTCGCCTTCAGGGTTATCCTGTTCCTGAAAAAGCTTTAAAGCTTTTTCAAAAGACTTCAGGGCTTCTCTATGACGTTCTCTACCCTTCAGGGCTAACCCCATTTTATAATGAGCATCTGCACTATCGGGAGTTCTCCTAATTACTTCTCGATACATAGTTATCGCTTGTAAATAATTCTGCTGTTCTAAAAGTAGATCTCCTGCTGCAAATCTAGCTTCTACTAAATTGGGATTAGCATAAGCAGCTCGTCGATAAGCATTCAAGGCAGCTTTAAGGTTATTCTGCGCTTTATAAATTTCTGCAATTTGAAACTGAATATCTCCATTTCTAGGCTCGATGCGAGAGGCCATTTCCAGAGTGGCTAAACCACCGTTAGTATCTCCAGTCACTAATAAAGCTGTTCCTAATTTAATTTGTACTCCTGCATCTCTTGGTGATAATTTAACAGCTTGTCGTAGTGTTTCCAAGGCTTCAGGAAAACGTTTCTGTTTTAGCAATGCTAAACCTATTGCAGCATAAGCTTCAGCATTATTCGGCTCTGCTTTAATTGCTACTTGATATGCAACGATCGCCTCATTATATTTCTCTAAGCGAAACAAAGCTGCACCTAATCCTAAATGAGCATTAATGTTACTGCGGTCAAGTAAAGAAGCACGGCGATAAGCTGCGACTGCAGCTTCGTAGTTTTCCAACTTCGCTAAACTATATCCCAAACCATATTGAAAACTTGCGTTATGAGGTTTTATGGCGATCGCCTGTTGATAAAACTGGGCTGCGACTTGGAAATTTTCTTGGAGTGCTTCTAAGTAGGCGATACCAGAATATATTTGTGCATTTTTTGGCTCTAAACGTGCTGCCTGTTGATATATTTCGACCGCTTGTTGGTATTTTCCCGCATCCGCTAACTCTCTTCCCTGACGCAGTAGTCGATCTAAATTTGAACTAACAGGTTGATTAGTTTGAGCTAATAATTTGACTTCACAACCAGGAAATAGATCATAGGAAGTGCTATTCATATTCTTGCCTATCGGCTGACATGGAACCCCATAGGCAATATCAGGAATAGTGGTTGTTATTGTGGCCACTATTAGACTACTAAATATTGATATTTTTTGTTTATACACGGCCAATCTGAAATATTAGATGTTGATCAAGATTCTTCATCATACTACTTTGATCGGGAATGGTTGACTAAACTTCTGTAGTATTTTTATAGAAAGGACTTATGCATTTTTGGGTTTAAAACGCTATATATGATGTTTTTATTGATTTTCAATTTACTATATAGTGCTTTTGCGTAAGTCCTGAGAAATTCAAACCACTAAAAAATTAGGAGATTCAAACAAAGATGATTGTAACGACAACTGATGTGATCCAAGGTGCTGAAGTTCAAGAATATTTGGGAATTGTAACTGCTGAAGTTGTTTATGGCAGTAATGCTTTAAGAGACTTCTTTGCTGGAATTAGAGATATTATTGGCGGTCGTACTGGCAGTTATGAAGAAGTGTTTAAGCAAGGCCAAGAAGAGGCGATCGCCGAACTGGAAAAGCGGGCTAGACGTATGGGAGCTGATGCAGTTGTGGGGATAGAAATAGATACAGGCACTATTAATGTTGATGAAAAAGGTGCTTTATTATTAATCACAGCCACAGGAACAGCAGTTAAGCTGTGATCAGTTTTGTCTGCTCAATTAAACACCCGAATTCGACTATACTGAAATGAATGGTTGGTTTTGGGATGAGAAATATTTGACTTGACTGCAAATCTGTAAAAACTGGTCGTCTCGATCTCTGTCAGATGGGCGATAGAACTCCGTTCTGCTGAAGCGATCGCGAGTCTGACGATTTGATTGTAGGCTCTAACTAAGAGACTCAAGTCAATTATCAAAGCTTTTAAGGCTGATTCTGTGTCCTCCCTTGATTCAATCCGGCAGCGAATTTGGCTACGCTTTTTGAAGTCCATTTGAGCGGAGATTCTAGAGAGCCTCAAGTAATATCAATTTTCATCCATTCTTCTGAGTAAAATCACGGTGATTTTTTGAGCTTAACAGGACTCACGCATTTTAGGGTGATCAACACTATATATAGTTGTGCAGTATAGTCTTAAGTTACTACATATAGCGTTTTTGCGTAAGTCCTGTTACATAACTTTTTATCTATATATTAAGATTTTTATATTTATGAAATTACACCTATATTTATAAAATTACACCTTGGCAGTTTCAGAAAAGCTTATTTATAATATTGAAACAAATAAACCTAATCGTTCATCTTCTTTAGGAAGACGGAAGTAAGGAAAAACATCCCGAAGGAACGCGCCTCAACTTCTATGCAAATAATTAGGAGGCAAATCCCATGAAACTTACGTATCGTGGTGTTAGTTACGAATATAATCCCCCTGCTGTAGAAACCGTTCCTGGTGTAGCAGCAGGCAAATATCGCGGTATAGACTTTCGATTCAGAAAGACAAAGAAAGCACCTGTGATGCTACCCCATTCTAATTTGACTTATCGAGGAGTTAAATATAGGAATCACCCTAACAATACTTCAGTTTCTCCTGTGTCTGAAAAAGCACGTGTCTTAGCAATAGAAACCGAACGCACAGAGATGAAACGAGGTCAATCAATGTTGGGTCGTTTGGTAGCAGAGTTAGCGGTAGCTCATAGTTAATACTTGAGAGCATCTTCTTTTGTCTAGTTATTAGATAGGGTTAAATCGAAGTCAAACGTAGTATTTTGTAATTTAACGGAAATTGCATCAAAGCAATTTCCGTTTATGTTTTAGTGAGAACGCCCCTTACAGGTAATGTTTGTGAAGGGCAATACCAATTACTAAAGACTTTGATGTACGAGTATTTTTTATTTGACTATACTATATATAGTCGCAAATCCCCGCTATTTGGTGATTTGGTGATTTTACCGCTTATTTTTTGCCCCTAGCAAGCATAGCATTTTTTTTGATAATTGGTATAATGCTTTTAAAGCTTGGCAATGGAGTCGGTTTTTCTACTGGCAACAAAGAAGACAGTTCCTCTCCTGAACCCTTGAGGCTAGGGCGAATCTCCGCCACTGTCGTGACTTTGAAAGCGTAGCGCCCGTAGCACTAGCGGAGGCGTGTAGTTAGTGAACAGAATTACTCCGATTCACTCCGAATTACCC
>JAJEAQ010000015.1 GCA_022822685.1 Trichodesmium sp. jk18x7bins.61 | reverse complement strand
AACTAGCTGCTCATTTGTTTTCTGCCAATATATTCATTGAAGGCAATATCTAATGTCGGGTCAGGTGGCCTCCTCCAGTCGGAGCTTTCAGGTCGCGCGACAGGCTCAACAAGAATCACTTCTTTCCCCTCCCCTTTGAACTGTACGTGACAGTTTCCCATCATTCTGCTCCTGCCTCACAAACAGCCTTTTAACTTGGTTTTTAGAGTGAACCTGTTGCCTCCTCCTGGAGGAGCTTTCATGTAGGGAAGTCGCTACATGAATATGGCACGCTCTGTGCAAATGAATTAGGTTTTCAGCGTCGTCACTTCCCCCGTCTTTCACAGGTTCTATATGGTGGGTTTCAATTTCTTTGGAATTGAATCAGCTATCTCCACAAACAGGGCATTTCCAATGTGTCGCCTACTTGTTGAACCTGTCGCGCGACCTGAAACATATTTTGAACCCTAGGCTCTGCTGTATTGTTTCCCTTGTTGCCTCCTCCTGGAGGAGCTTTCAGGTCGCGCGACAGGCGACCTGAATGTGTAGACCTTTGGGCCAGTCTTCAGGGAGCAGAGGGTCTTCAGGACTTGCCTGCCCTTTGACTTGAGCAGGTCGCCGACCTGTTTCGTGGCGACCTGTTCAAGTCAAAGGGCAGGCTCAACAGGTCGCCGACGGGCTCAACATGTAGCTTCAGCTCAAATATCCAATCCACCCATTATATCGTTTGAAGTATTTGTTTTTGACCCATTTTTTAGGTGGGTGGCCGACCCCAGTCGGAGCTTTCATGTAGCTTTAGCTAAAGCTACATGTTCATGTCGGCGACAGGCTCAACAAGTCGCGCGCTAGAAGCATTCCTGATTTTTGTTGTTTGATGAGCAATTCTTGTAGGGTATGATGTGGGCTAGTAATTTCTACTCCGTTGACTCCATCTTCTGAGCAAATTCTTTTCCACAGGGTTTGATCCCAGTCTACTACTATGAGGTTATAGGGGTTTCTTTGTATGGCGTGCAACTTTCTAGCTATGATTGAGCCTAGTGCTACAAATAGTGTTTGTGTATAGGGTATATTTCCGTTTTTTTCTCCTAATGGATCATCATAATTGTTGAGAGGATAGGTGCTATTTAGTTCTACGGTTGTTATGCAGTAAATTCCGTTGAGGGTGTTTATTGTTTCTTTGAGTTTTGTTTCTAGTTTTTGGTAGAGTATGGCTGTTTCTGGGTTTTCTAATTGCTGAGGAGATGCTGGACAAATACAGATTAAATGAGGTACTGATATCTGGGCTGATTTTAAGGCTAATAGGAAATCATTCAGGTTTTGATTCAGTTGTGATTCTGGCTCGGTTTCTGGGTTTTGTCAATCTTCCCGTCTTAATAAAATCACATTTATTCCTTGCTGATTTTGGGAAAATCAACTATCTGGAGCTAGAAGTTGCTGGAATATTTGATTATATGGGGCAAACTGTATTGATAAGTCTAATCCTAATTCTTGTACCCAAAAATTGAGGGTTTCTGCTATGGGTTCTGATGTAAATGTTGCAGCTATGGCGATCGCTTTTTTGTGTTCGGCTTGGGAATTATTTATAGATGCTGCGGTTTGATTCACTGTTTCCATTTGCATACCTGGTTATTTATTTGTTTCCTATGTTATTTGATGCTCACAGGTTATGACAAGGGGTAGGCGGGAAAAAAAGACATAATTGTGACTGAGTCATTCTACTTAGGTCTAAATCCTCCTATTTTGTTGAGTATATTAGTCATGGTATTTTTTTACATCCTGCTTTTGGATGATTCTATTAGATGAGATGATTAGGCGATCGCTATTACAAATTCCAGCTCATCCCCATGGGTGCGCTCAAGTATTTTTTGTTTCAGGATTATAGCTGCCTTCAGCCTTTATTCCACATACTACATTCTGAAGTGCGGAATGTAGACTATAATTCTATGGGTTTAACAGCAAAATCTCCCAAAGTCACAGTGAAATTATTCTGCTGTTTAGTCGCAGCAAAATTAATTACAACTTCACAAGCAATAGCAACAGTTAACATTACTAAGTTTCTCGCTAATGGATAATCACATAAGTCATCGTTTGCGGGAGAAGGTACCCGATAATTTTCGTTCCAAATTAGCTTCAGAATAAATAATCTGAAGCTAATCCTACATGAAGACAGGAAAGATTAGAATTAGTACAATAACTTTTGACTGCACTTCTGCTAATACTATTATCAAAAGTGTCGATAACTAATTCGCTTTTTGCTAATAGTTGCCCGGCATTTTCGGCTGTTAATTTTTGGGATTGACCATCAATTTTTACTCCCAGAACACGATAGAGACTATTAGTCAGAATTTTAACTTTAAATGCTCCTACATCAGAACGATAATAAGGTTAGGTAGATAGGTTACGTTCTTCGATGCAATCGCAATCGATAACCCTCAGTTGACTAAACCCAGCACGAGCTAAATTTTCAGTAATATTTGCTCCTAAAGCACCTGCACCACAAACAGTTACTGACAAATTTTTTAGCTTTGTCATAATTTATGGGCTACGGTAAAGTTGTTCGTGAAAAAATATAGACATGATTAGTAGGGAAGAAGGGAGAAGGAAGATAGTAGGTTTGGTTACAGCGCGTTTCATATGAACCAAATATTCAAAATTGTCACCTTTGCCAGGACATTTTATGGAAGTCTCTACTGTAGTATACTATAATGAAAACTGCTGTAAGCCCCAGGAAAACCCAACAAAAACCTGCAATAGTTTACATAGGAGAGCAAGATGCTCCCACTACTCAACAATTTAATTTTGACAAACCACTACAATGTTTGATTATAACTATGATTGACAAGCTAGAAACAATCATGTTGGGTTTCATTCTTCAACCAAACCTACCTCAGACATGGTATTTTGACAGGCCACTACAAGCTAGAAAAATCTTCCTCCTTCTTCCTTCTGACTTCCTCTTAATATCTTTGCTCAACAACCCCCACCAAAGATTGTAAGTCAAAATGCTGAACGCCTCCACTCAAACAAATGCCAGCACTAACTACAGTTAAATCATTTTTATCAATAGCAGAGGTATGGTGTTCCCCATCTCTTGTTATCCATTCTACTTGCCAATAAGTAGAGCGATCGCGAAAGTTTTGCAATGTACCCCCTCCCATTGCTAATGCCTCACGCAATCGCTTCTCATTTCGTTGCTGTTGCATTTTTTTGATCAACTCTTCTTGTTGTCGCGCCACTATGTCATAGACTATTTTCATTTCTGGAGTTATGCCCTTGAATCTGACTTCTTTTGGTGGCGTAATATTTTTGAGTGCTTTCCGTAGCTCCTCCAACGCCAAAGGAGCACCTCGTCGCTCAACATCTTCAAACCACCAGGAACTACCATCTAATCTAGCAATTATCTGCTCGAACATTGCCCCATCCGTTACTAGATAAATTGCTACTGGTTTGGCAAAACCAAAACGTTGTTTACTATCAGATTCATTTGTTGGATATGCTAGCCATGTTTGCCCTTGTAATTGATAAGCGAGGAATAATCTTAGAGGTTTCAAAAGTTGAAAATATTCTTATAACTGAGCTCAACTTGGCTCTTCTAAAAATTTTGCTGTCTGATCATTAATTGGTTGAAATATTCCCCTACCTTCAAATTTTCTAGGTAGGGCTTGAAAGGTATAAACCATTCCTGCTACTCGCGTCTTGAGGATCTCATTTCGCACACAAGGTGCCAGAAATTGAATATTATTTAACTCTGCTTCTTGGGTGGCTAATTGGTTTAATAAATTCCGAATATCTGCCATATTTTTTTCAAATTTTGACTAATATTTTTGATAGACTCAAGTTAAAGGAAAAATATTTGGGATAGCGATCGCCACCTATAGAATCAAAAGCGCACCATCTTCCATAGTCTCCTCCCATCGAACAAAAAGCGCAGCATTCTCTGGCTTTGCCCTTTCAAAAAAGAAAGTAAAACAAAGCATCTTCTAGCTCCCCCATCAAATTTTTAGCCAACTCTAGCCAGGAAAAAGATAGACAATTTGCCAGGCTTCATATTTGAACTAGAAGATAAAAAGAGTATGTCAAATCCCTTTGAGCGAGGCCAGAGGAAAAATTCAGGCATTTAGAGGGTGTGAGTCCTCCATATATCGCTTTCCGATTATTGAAGTGTTTTTTATACCCCACCATATACCTTCCCTTTTGCCTTTAATTGAATAAATCGAGTGGTAAATAACATAAGTTCCATTAACTCCTGTCGCTTCTGCTGATTGACAAGATACTAATACACCTCGATATTCTCTTGTATAGGATTCAATACGATATGACTCTTTCATACCATTAATTTTTTATATAAACAGATCCTGCAAGTGATCTAAATTAGAGTCATCAATCAGGGTAGTGTTATATCCTAAAGCCACTAGATAGCTTTCTAAGACAGATAAAGCTTCAGTAGCTGAACCTGCACAAATTCCTAACATTTGATCATCAGATAAATTTGCTAATAGCAGGATTGCTTCATTGACTCTATCTTTTTCTGCTGGTGATTCTAATATTTTAATATTCTGGCAAGTACACTGATGGAGAATTTTTTCAGCTTCAACAACTGTGAGATTATGATTGTTTTCAATAGACATACAATACTTCAATTTTTACAACAAGCATATCTATTAGGATTGGTGGGTAATAGGAATTTTTTAAAGATTTTGCGATTATAGCATTTTCAAATGAATTGACAAAAATCAATGTAGTTTTTTCTACGAAACACATCTCTATCCAACCAAAATAATATTACCCTGTAGAGACTTTTGCAAGTCTCTACAGGGTGACAGATATTATTTGAAACATTAAGGTGGGGAATTACTAAGCTGACAAAACAATTAAACTGTTAATTGTTCTGGTTTAAATAGGTTATCTAGTAATGGATTCTAGTAGTTCCACTTAAGAGCATAAAATTTTTCTTCTGAGTCTTGAAGCTCATCGAGATACACCAATATTGAGTCAGTTGAACGCACTACCATTTCTCCATTCAAAAATGCCTGTCGCCATTTTTTTCCTGTCTTCCAAGCGATAAATTTTACCCCACTCCAACGCGGGTTAACTGGGTATCCAGCAAATCCAGAACGCAATGCCGGAATATAAGCACTTTTGAGTTGAGTACGCACCAAAATTCCTTTCGCCAGTTTGACTACTTTGAGATTTTGATTCTCTTGTTTAAACACGGGATTCACCTCCTGTTTTTTGTCTACTTAACAGTTCTTAACTTTATACTACAAGAGTTACACAGTTCAGCATCTATAGTCAAATTTCATCCATATTAATACCAATTCAGCAAAATAATCCAATCAATTGTCAAGGTGGCTTTTTTACTAAGTTAAAGGGCAATCGCCCACCTCTAAGAAGTAATACATAATCATCATACAAAGATTATCTAATTTTTTTTAGACTAATTGAGAAATATAATGATATTATCTGCCGTAAATGGCCGGAAGTTATAATTTTTG
>JAJEAQ010000020.1 GCA_022822685.1 Trichodesmium sp. jk18x7bins.61 | reverse complement strand
TGATGCTCCTTGATCTCAAGCTAATACTATTGACGGATGTTACAAAATTCTTTGGTATCTCAGGTATTTAGTAGGATTTAGCTTCAATATTTAACACGCCCGGCGGGAAGATAAGCGCTATCCCGATAGGGGAGCGTCGGGATCAGAGCCAGCGTTATGACGCGCGGATACACATTGGGTGTTTGGTAGATGTTATAAAACCCCGCCGGAGCGGGCGGGGTTTTCGATGGTAGATGTAAAACCAGGTCGAAACTACTATGCAATTGACATACAAGATCCTAGCTAAAACCACATAAAAACCTTTCAGGTTAAGACACCGAACAGTGATTCGAGGATCTGACGGTTGGTATATCTGCTTCAACATAGAAGATGAAATAGTAGTACCATTAGAGGGTGTAGAAATACAGCCTACCGAGAACAACTCATGCATGTATTGATTGAAAGTTTTTTAGAAAGTCTGAACATAGATTATCTCAACTTCAAAACAGATTATCTAAAAAGAGGAAGCACTCCAGAACCAGGCGAATTCTCAAAAATAAGATATCAAAACTACATCTTTGAGCCTGGAGCCTCCCTGTTTTAGCTAAAGCTACAGGCTCAACATCTCAATACTGTTGGGAGTGCCTCAACAAAGTTTCTAAGAGTTTGTCAGAGCGTTGAGCCTGTCGCGCTCCCAGAATGGCATTCTTGTGAGAAATGTGGTCAAGAGTTCTCCCGTGACTATAACGAACGCACTCCTAATCCCAAAAATAGGATTGTTATCTACACAGGGGGAGGGCACACCAGGAGTCAAAACCGCCCTCGATTAAAACCCCGCCCTTAAGGTAAACCCCGCCGGAGCGGGCGGGGTTTTATCGGTTGAGCCACCTCGCCACATGTCGGCGACAGGCTCAAGAAGAATCCCGCGGATGAGCGTCAGCGCACCGGAGTGAGTATGTCAAGTTAATCAAAAGTATCAATATCTGCAATTGTCGGGATTTTTGATTCATAGGTTAGTATCCCTATTTAGTTGTCATCACCAATGTGATTGCATTTATCCGCCACAGATGTGAAGGCAGAAGTTATAAATAGCGTGGAGGTAATCCTTTTGTGTGAACTTATTAGTCAATAATGATAACACCTAAGAAGCAGTAATCAGTTATCAGGCGTACGGTCGTCTTTTTTTCTATATAATTAGCTTTTTTATACTAACTTTAGATTAATTATGCTGTATCAGTAGCTACAAAACTTTCTATTCTGGCATCAACTTCATTGTAAGTTTACCTGATAACCATGAATACGATTAATAGCTTCTTCATGCCATTCAGACAAAGTTTTCTCAAATTCCGGATCGTGCAGATGACCTCGCCACAGAATTAGAGCATCTTCTCCTGTTTGCTGATAATATCCTCGACGACAGCCGACCTTTTGAAATCCAAATTTATGATACAAAGACAATGCTGAAGTATTGGAAACTGCTACTTCTAGGGTAGCTCGCTCTAGCCTTTTTTCCCAAGCAGACTTCATTAAAGCATATATTAGTAATTGACCTAAACCCAGGCGTCGGTATTGTGGATGAATTCCCAGAATAGTTATATGCGCTTCCTCCAGGATAGCCCACAAACAACCTATGCCAATAATCATAGGGTGGTTATTTGTGTGTGATTGAATCTTAGAAGATTTAAAGGTTGCTTCATTCTTTCCATCCTGACTATCTAAGCTAATAACTAAAATCAACAAATCACTATTCGGACTATCCAACTCTCGCTGATAACTTTGAGCATTCCAAAGTCCGCCAAAACAAAGTCGATCTAGTTCAAGCACACTAGAAATATCCTCTGGACTCATTGGTTGAATCGTAATAAAAGCCATATTTGACGGTGGTGTGATTTACCTGCACTGAAAATTTGAACTTGATTGTAGGGACTGGCAATGTATCAGCTTGCAGGGCATGACTAGCCCCAAGCTTTAGTTATGGGTTTTCTGAGCAAAACTGATTTTTTTTAGGGAAGCTAATAATAACAAACAAATATATAGCAGTTCTCAGTCTTGGTGAGGCACAAAGATTTCTGATTTTGGGGAGTTGGGAATTGGGAGTTGGGAGTTGGGAGTTGGGAGTCGGAGTTAAATAAAACTGTACCTCATGAGTTCGAGAAACGCTATATTTAATATTTTGAAGTAGCATAGAAAATTATAATACACCAAATACTCACCCTAAGATTAATCCCACGGTGAGGCTAGCGCTTTCATGCCAGCAGCTTTTCCTGGAGGAAACTAAATTTTAGATAAAAAATCAATCAAAAGTTGGTTAAGTCAAATAACTTCTATTTATTAGACTACGAGAGGAACACTCCATATAGGACTCATGGTATCAACTAAATCTGTTATAGCCACAAAATCTGGACTTCAGTATTTACCAAAATCAATGGATGATCATATTGATAGTTCGCCGAATCAAGAACTTTTACCACTCACTGCCAAAGTTAACAGTTTAGACCATCTAGAGCTCGGAGGTTTGGATGTCCCAGCATTGGTCGAAAAATTTGGCTCTCCTCTCTATATATTGGACGAATACACTCTCAGAACAGCTAGTCGTCAATATCGAGATGCACTCAAAAAATATTATCCTGGAGAATCTTTGGTACTTTATGCTTCTAAAGCCTGGAGTTGTTTGGCGGTATGTGCTATTTGTGGCTCTGAAGGTTTAGGGATAGATGTTGTATCTGGAGGTGAATTATACACAGCTATCCGAGCAGGTATTAACCCAACCAAAATATATTTTCATGGCAATAACAAATCTACAGCAGAATTAATTTTTGCCATGGCAATGGGCTGTGTAATTGTAGTTGATAATTGGTTGGAATTAAAAACATTAGTAGCTTTGCAGACAGAAAAAACAGAGGAGCTACAGAATCCTACGAAAATAATGGTGAGGTTTACACCTGGTATTGAATGTCATACCCATGAATACATTCGTACAGGACATCTAGATAGTAAATTTGGATTTGACCAGAATCAGCTAAATGATGTATTTACCTTCATAAATCAACAGCAAGTGTTATCTTTTGTTGGTATTCATGCTCACATAGGTTCCCAGATTTTTGAAGTGCAACCTCATCAAGATTTAGCTGATGTAATGGTAGATGCTATGAGCACAGCCATGGCACATAATCTCTCCATTCAAGAAATTAACTTAGGTGGTGGCTTGGGAATCCGTTATACTGAAACAGATGATCCTCCTAGTATTGAGAATTGGGTGGAAATGGTTAGTAAAGCAATGGTAAATGCTTGTCAAGCTAGACAGTTGCCATTACCTAAATTATTGTGTGAACCAGGACGATCAATTGTCGGTCCGGCTTGTGTGACAGCTTATACCATAGGCTCTAAAAAACAAATTCCAGAAATTAGGACTTACATATCAGTAGATGGGGGAATGTCAGATAATCCACGTCCAATCACTTATCAATCAATATATGGAGTGGTTGTGGCTAATAGATTATCGCAACCAACAACTGAAACAGTTACAATTGCTGGTAAACATTGTGAATCTGGTGACATTCTCATCAAAAATGCTATGTTACCAGAAACTCAAGCAGGAGACTGTTTAGTAGTTATGGCTACAGGTGCTTATAACTACAGTATGGCTTCTAACTATAATCGTCTACCTCGTCCAGCAGCAGTTTTAGTAGGAAATCAGGAAGTAAATATAATTTTACAAAGGGAGACTTACCAGGATTTGCTCAGAAAAGATATACTACCAGAACGAATAGAAATCTCCAAAAATTAGGTTTGAGCTATGGCCAAGTCAGGCCTTCTGGTTCGCTTTTGGATATGGTCTATTAGCTATAGCTCAAATATAGTATCCCAATGACCCCACCACAAGGGATATGAAAAAATTCAAAAGTTGTAATATCATTTTTTAACGAAATTCTAGTAGTCTGTCAACCTTTAAATAATGGATAAATTTTTGTAACTTTGATTTAGAGGTAATGGTTTTTGGGATTGGCTACCCCTTAAAACTATTTTTACAGGTTACTAGCCTACACCTACAAAGTATTATACTGTTTAAGGAAGTACACAATCTTTCCTCCTCTAAAAAGCGACTACGACTTCAGTTGCGTTGTTGTTTTTCATCTCAAAGCAGACTAGAATGTCGCGTCAGACTACTGCCAAGGCAGTAGCAGCCTCTCAAATCAAGCAACCAAGAAGTTCCGGCTCATTAGAAATCTCTGTGCCTGCTTCTTGCCTCCAAGGGATGAACTTCCCTAACAGAAGAGTTTCAGAAGCCGGAGAGGATGTCAAACTAGATTAATAATTAAAGTTCAATGAAATTGGGTCTTAATAATGACCCAGGCTTGATTAAGTCCTTATTAGTACACAGTATTGATATTGGATTGGTTTTAGCCTTGATATATATGGTGCTTGTCATCATAGGGGAACGTCGTACACTATGGATGGTCAGAGGGTTTATAGTCTTAATGTTAGCTTCAGCTTTAAGTCATTGGGCTGGATTAAGATTATTGAGTTTTGCCCTCAACAGCCTAGTGATTGGTTCTGCTGTGTCCCTGGCTGTAATATTACAATCAGAATTCCGCAGGTTTCTTGAACAGTTGGGACAAGGAGAAATTCAGCCAATGTTTGGACACAATCCCAGAGTTCTACCTGAGTCAGATAGCATTATTGATGAAATAGTAGAGGCGATCAAACAACTGTCTCAAAACCGTATAGGTGCTTTGTTAATTCTCGAAACAAATGGACCTATAGATGAGATGGATTTTTCCGTACCTGGTGTCAAGTTAAATGCTGACCTTTCTAAGGAATTATTACAAACCATATTTCAGCCAAAAACTCTATTACATGACGGAGCAGTTCTCATTCGAGAACATAAAGTTATATCAGCTGGTGTGATTCTACCATTGTCTGAAAGAATAGCTTCCAGACAATTAGGGACTCGTCACAGAGCAGCTATGGGAATTACAGAACAAGTAGAAAAATGCCTTTGTATAGTGGTATCTGAGGAAACTGGTTCCATTTCTATGGCTGAAAAAGGTACCTTAAATAGGCCCTTAACAAGTAATAAACTAA
>JAJEAQ010000489.1 GCA_022822685.1 Trichodesmium sp. jk18x7bins.61 | reverse complement strand
AAGATAGAAAAATTATTGGTACTGCTTATGGTGACAAATCAGAATTTAATTTAAACAATAAAGTAGCTACTCTGAAGCAGAATGTACAGATAACTAGAGCTAATCCCCAAGTACAAATAAATAGTGATTTAATGATTTGGAATATGCCACAAGATTTGATTGATTCACCAGGGCGTATAACAGTACTAGAAACAGAAGAGAAAGTAGTTTTGCAAGCTAACAAAGGTCAAGGAGATTTCCAGAAAAATACTTTTTTATTATCAGGAGATGTGATCGGCATTGGGCAACAAAATCAAGCTCAATTAAATAGCGATCGCTTCACTTGGTATTTTCAAAATGAAACTTTTGAAGCCGAAGGCAATGTAATTTACCGACAAGTTGACCCTCCATTTAATGTTAGAGGTCCTCGGGCAGTAGGGCAACTCAAAGATGAAACTGTTATTATTCAAGGTGGTAGTAGTAATGTTGTGACAGAAATTATTCCTCAATAATAACTTACATTAACTTTGTAAAAACCCTAAAAATTACTAAGAAGTCGTGAGAAGATATCCAAAACAAACACCTCATAGTGGCTATCATTGGGATGGCAGCGATCGCCGTTTCTTTGAAGGTTGGTATTTTCGAGTCACCTTACCAGAAGACAAACAAACCTTTGCTTTTATGTACTCCATAGAATATCCTATAGGAGGTAAACCTGATAGTGGTGGTGGCGCTCAAATTATCGGCCCAAACGATGAATATTTCTGTCGAACATTTCCAGATGTGAAAAAATTTTGGGCAGCACCAGAAGCATTGGAATTAGGTCATTGGGGCAGAACAGATTTACCAGGTGTTTCTAGATATTTAGACCCCCAAATTTTTAATGCCCACATAAAACAAGGATATCAAGCTACTGCCACCAGGCATCAAGGAAATCTTTCTGATCCCGAAACAAATAACTATTGTTGTTGGCAATATCAAACACAACCTATTTATGGTTGGGGAAACTCAGATGCAGCTCAATAATCAACAGCTGGCTGGGTATCATTTTTACCAATTTTTGAACCAGGATGGCAAATATTAATGGCTCATGGTATTGCCACTGGCTGGATAGAATGGAATGGTCATACCTACGAATTTACTAATGCACCAGCCTACAGTGAGAAAAATTGGGGTGGAGCTTTCCCTCAAAAGTGGTTCTGGCTCAACTGCAATAGTTTTTTTGAGGAGTCAGATTTAGCATTCACTGCTGGTGGTGGTAAACGAGGTGTGTTGTGGTTGATGGAAGAAGTGGCAATGGTAGGTATTCATTACTAAGGCAAATTTTATGAGTTTGTACCCTGGAATTCAGAGGTACATTGGCAAATTCAGCCCTGGAGAGAATGGCAAATGCAGGCTAAAAATGACTTATTTGAGGTAGAGTTAATTGGGACTACAAATGATTCTGGTACACCTCTACAGGCTCCATCAGAAAAAGGATTAATATTTCTCTGTCGGGATACGATGCGGGGTCATTTAATTTTAAGATTAAGAGAACTTAGGGGTAGTCATTCCCAGTTGATTTGGGAAGCACAAAGTGATTTATGTGGTCTAGAAATTGGTGGGGAATCTTGGGAGCAACCTTGGCTGAAGTGATGAGTTTTGCAGTTTTATCCCTACTGGGGAATCGGAGCGAAGGGAAGTTCAATCAGGGGATGAATCAAGATAAATTTGAGGAGAAATTTCTGCTGGTGGTGTAGTTGTTCCCCACTGATTAACAATTTTCTGTAAGAATTTATCTTGCTCGGATCGTGTCGCTTCCCAAGAAGTACTGCGATTAATTATCGTAAACCAAACTAAACCATATTTTTGGGTAGGAAGGACTCCAGCTAGAGCAATTACATCATTCAAAGTACCAGTCTTGACTACTGCTCCCTTGGGAATATTTCTTGACTGCTCTACCAAAGTTCCCCGATCATAACCAGAAACTGGAAATAGATCGGCAATAACCCATTCAGAAGCTTGAAGATACCTCTGAATAGCCATTAACATTGCTGTTGCGGCTCTTGGAGAAACTTGATTTTCTACTCCAAGTCCAGAACCATTAATTAATTGAATTTCTGCCTGAGGCACTCCTGCAGCCCAAGCAGCTTTTTGTTGGACAATTTTTGCCCCTCCCAAGTTATTAGCAATTATTTCGGCCAAATCATTGTTACTCTCCACATTCATTTTTTTCAGAATATAGACTAGAGGTAAAGACTCGTGTCGAATAATTGAATTTTGTTTAGGGACAGAATTTTGAGAGATAACAGAACCAGCGATCGCGACTTGTGGCTTAAGTGTTCCTGCTGGCATTTGGTTATAGATATTTTTGACATTAGTAGACCAAGTTGCTGAGTTGATGGCTTCACGCAATAATTGGCCGGAAACTATGGGATCAGACTGATAGTTCATCCAGAAATCACCAACTATGACCAAATTACCTGTAACCTGATTAATACCAAATTTTTGTAGACTATTGCCTAGGGCGATCGCTTGCTCCCAAAGAAAAGATGGATCCTTACCACCAGTAATCACCAAATCTCCTTGCAATACTCCATCTTTAATTGGTCTTGTAATACCAATCAAGGTTTCAAATTTATATTCATGCCCCCAAGTTTCTAGTGCAGCTAAAGAGGTAGGGATTTTAGTCAAAGAAGCACCAGGCATAGGAACTGTACCTTCATTACTATATAAAGGTCTAAAATTCGACTGTATCCATATACCCTGAGCATCAGCAGTGAGTAATCTCCTAGCTGCCAAGCCTTCTAAATATTCTTCTACTTCTAAGGTCAAGATTTGATCAGAATTTTCAGGTGAAATTAATTCAGGAAGACCTGCTTGCCATTTAAGTGTTGCTACAGTATTCTCCCCAATAGTTTGTATACCAGCCATTCCTAGCCACAGAGATATGACTCCGCAGCTAAACAATTCCCACATAACGAAATTGAAATAGTTCTGACGTTGAGCTGAGGCTAAAAGGCAGAGATAGGTTTTGTCTAATAAAAAACATCAAACCCAGGTATTGCACAAATTTCATAGTTTTGATCCCTAAGTCCCATAATAATTTTGGGATCTAAAGTAGCCCTAAATATACCTCTGTGCTGATCACAGCCTCATTATAAGAAATGTACATGATTTTGTCAAAGGTGATAGCTTATACCAATTACCCCAAATTTTGCTACACTTGAGAGCTTTCTAACTTCGCACACATCAAGGTTATAAGCGTAGCATGAATGCATGAAAATTGGTATTAACTTGCCTAAGTATTTCCTAATAGAAGAAGTATATGTGCGGTTCGTTTCTAGCAGGAACCCCTAGCAACTAGGGGTGTATGCTTAGAGTCCAGTCTCTGTAACCTAAAACAGAGCGGATAACTGAGTTAAGAATGTGGGTGAAACCAAAAGGCGAGGACCGCCCGCTAAGGAAGGCGTGAATCCCTAACTGGCCACAGTTCGGGAACCATACCCGGAACCCAG
>JAJEAQ010000429.1 GCA_022822685.1 Trichodesmium sp. jk18x7bins.61 | reverse complement strand
TATTGAAAGAAACCAAAAGCATCAAGAGCATAATTTCTGTTTTAGACGTCTTCGCAGGGAACGGACATTACCGTACATAAATCAGCCAATAAACATTTATCGCAAGCCGGATTTTTCGCTTTACAGATTGCCCGGCCATGGTAAATTAACCGTATTGACCAATTTTCCCAATCATACTGAGGTATTAATCGCATCAAGTCTCGCTCAATTTTTATAGGCTCCGAATATTCTGTTAAACCTAACCTTTGACTCAAGCGTTTAACGTGGGTATCTACTGTGACACCCATATTTATTCTGTAGGCGTGGGCTAAAACAACATTAGCCGTTTTTCGAGCTACTCCTGGTAGTTTTAACAGTTGTTCCATTTGCTTTGGCACTTGAGAGTTAAACTGCTCAACAAGCATCTGGCAAGCAGCCTTAATGTTTTTGGCTTTATTGCGATAAAATCCAGTAGAACGAACTAGGTTTTCTAGTTCTTCAATCTCTGCATTTGCTAGCGCTACCGCATCAGGAAATTTTTTAAATAGGGCAGGTGTTACTTTATTAACTCGTTCATCAGTACATTGGGCGGAAAGGATTGTTGCTACAAGTAACTGCACTGGGGTTTGATAGGTGAGAGTACAAGTAGCATCTGGGTAGAGACGTTTGAGACGAAGGAGTATTTCTAGCGATCGCTGTCGCTTCACTGAAAATTTACGAGTTGTCTCCATTATCAGGAAGAAGAAAGAAAAAAGAAGCAGGAAGGAAGAGCAGAAAAACTATAAATCTATCTTTTTTTCTCTTTTTTCTCTACTTATCCCTCTGTTTACTGAAGTTGTTAAGCGTCTAAATTCTTTAGTAAAAATGTTTTATACCAATTGGCTAAATGTTGGCTACAAGTATATGTAAGGTGGGCAAATTTTTAGTTTCATATCAGTCTGAAATCAGCACGATATTTGCTCACCCTACTATCCCTGCACAAAGTCTTTTCTGGTAATACTCCTATCTCTGGAGTAGGGATTGCACTCCCTCCAGATTAGCAGTATCCCGAATAACTAGAAAAATACCTAAACCTAATAACAGTAATAAACCTGTCTGCATCACATTTTCCTGAAAATTAAGAGGTAAGGGTTTACCTCTAACTCCCTCAATTAATAAAAAGGCTAACTGACCACCATCTAAAGCAGGTAAAGGCAAAATATTAATCACTGCTAAGTTAATACTTATCAAGGCAGCAAATTCAAGCAGTTCCGCCACGTTATCTTGAGCGATTTTTGCCCCCATGTCAACAATGGCCACTGGTCCGGCAAGTTGCCCTGCTGTCTGACTGAAATTACTAATGAGTTGCCCAAAACCTTGAAGTGTTAAGACAACAATTCTTTGAAAATCATTAGCACCTACACTAAAAGCTTCAAAAATATTCTTAGGGCGATGTCTTACTATATCTCCATTGGAAATTAGTTGCACTCCAATGCGACCTTTGCCATCATCCCCTAATTCTGGGGTTACTTCAACAAATAGTTTTTGTTCCTCACGCTGAAGTTCCATTTTCAAGGTTTGATTCCCATTGTTTTGAATTGTTTCTACTAGGGTAGTAATAGCTTCTTTAGTCGCCCCTAATTGTTGACCATCAACTGATAAAATAATATCATTTGATTTAATACCCGCCTGAGTAGCAGCAGAACTAATATCTGTAGCAACTGCTGGGACTTTTACTCCTGGAGCATAGTTAAATTCTGGTACACCAACAATGCCGACTTGAGTAACTAAGAGAAAATAAGCAAATACAAGGTTAGTTATTACTCCTGCACTCATAACGATAGCTCGGTCGAGGAGCGGGCGATTACGCAATAGGTCTGGATCGTCTTTCGGGATTGTACTATCGGGGTCATTATCAGGGAAACCGACAAAACCTCCAAATAGAAAGCTACGGATAGCATATTCTGTTTCTGGCCCTTGATACTTCCACAATATTGGGCCAAACAAACCGATGGAAAAACGATTAACGTGAATGTTTTGAAGTCGAGCCGCTAGAAAATGGCCTAACTCGTGAACAACAATGAGAGATCCTAAAACTGCGATCGCTAGAAATACCGACATGAGTTGTTCCTATTAAATTTCCTATTATATACAGTTAAACTTGTATTATACAGAACTTAGACATTTTTTAGCTAGAAACGTTATATACTGTTGCGCGATAGTTTTAACTGACTATATACAGCAATTTCCTGGTTGATGAAGTACAGTGGCAAAAGCTTTTCAAATAGTTTTTGAAGTATTGAAGTAAGATTTCATTTTTGTGGCGCTGAACTACTAAAATCAGTGTAGCACATTTACATGGAATACGCTGTATGTCTTTAATTATGGATATCGAGTTAATTCTCATGGGATTAACTATATTGTTTGTTATTGGTGAGATTTTCCGAGTAGGGAAATTTTGTAAAGGCATGCCGGCAAGAGGGAAGGCATATGGTGAGGGATAAAAAGCGCCACCTTTCATGTTGGTGAAGCGCATTTAGCGGCAGCTCTGGGAATGGCAAAAATGCACACCACTAATTTTCCAAATCAGCGTGGGGGGATCTGGTACCGAATTCTAGCAGTACTTTTGCCTCTTGCCTCTTGTCTCAGCCGAAGGTTGTTGATGATTCAATTATGGGGTAGTTATACCATGTTCGGATAATTAGTGATAAAAAAGTCTTTGTTTGTAGTTGTGACGGGGCGCCAGAGATGTTTGACAACACCGTACTCGCAATGACAAGTCAGTTCTTAAATAGTTTTACTAAAAATAATATTAATCAGGCAAATATTTAACGTTGAGAGCTTCTGAGAAAGTAAATGGGGATTGTTCTGGAAAAATATCAATTTTAATTCCTGTTTCGTTAGCTGCTGTGACCAGAAGTATTTGATAAGATTTATCAAATACTTCTGGTCAAAGTGGTTTGAGACTAGGGCTATCTTCCAGTAATAATTCTAGAGAAATTCGTTGTTCAATAATAGTCTTTTTCCCGCTTTCGCTTCTTTTTTCTGGTTGATATTTCCACTTGAACAGATCCATTAAGAGAACAATGAAGCGATTTTTTTAACTCTCGTTTTTCACTCCTACCCATACTTTCTATTTCTTCAATCAAATTAGGAATGTCTATTTCTGTAAATTTCCCGGATCTTAGCAAATTTGCAGTTGTCTCTGTCCATAATAAAAAATCTTGCTCATAAAGGTCTGACAATGCGATGGCTGGTAATTTAGTCATAATTAGCTGATTCTAGAAAAGATATAGAGTCGCAGAAGTGTTGAATATTAAGAAGTCAAGGGATTAAATTTACTAAATATGTTATAATGGTGATGTTTAATTGAAATATAAAATGTAATTGTGCTGTATTCCAATTTTCCCAAAATAATTAAATTACTACTCAAAGCTCTACTAAAAATGATTATCCAGTTTTCAATACATTGTAAGGATTCAGGTCTGTCGCGATCGTACTCAGAGAAAAGAAGCCAGTTGAGGAAAATTTTCGGCCTTGACAAAAAAGCCAACTAGGGTAAAGTAAGAGTATGAGTGAATCAAACCTCCCACTAACTCTAGAAAGACTGAACCAGTTGTCAAAAAGGGAACTGGTAACAATGCTGTTGAGTCAACAGAAACTCATCGAGAAATTACAACTAGAAATTGAGACACGGAAGTTGAGTAGGGACTGCGCGACCTGAACTGGTCGTCTGAAATGGGACACGAATTCCCTAGGGATTTTCACCCCGAGCCTACACGGAAAAGACTCTATGAGTCCGGTTACTCCTGTTCATGTAGCTAAAGCTAAAAGTAAGCAATGAAACAGTCCGAATGCAAACCCCGTTTGAGCCACCTCGCCACATGAACATGTGGCGAGGTGGCTCAAAGTAACCGAAACCACTAGGGATTAGGTGGAATGGAGCAAGAGGGAAAGAGATGGAAAGGTGAACATAGTCTAAGCTGCCGATTAAACTGCGTTATTCACAAATAGGCCAAATTATCCCTGATAGGCCTTAACCAAAAAGGTAAGGAGGTGGTATTGATGCTGTTAATTCATCAATATGTGAAAACAAATCCCCCTCGCAGAAGAGGTAACCACTTTTTCATGTGGCGAGGTGCCTCAACCATTTCAAAAACTTCAATTGACACAACAAGGTAAATCCGAAATAGTCTCAAGGGATGTCGAAATCTATCAGTAAGCCAAGAGTAATCAAAGCCGAATCCTCTAGAGGAAAAAAGACGAGAGAAAAAGCCTTTGAGCCTGTCGGCTCCCTGTTCAGGTCGCCACGAAACAGGGAGCCGACAGGCTCAACCATTTCAAGAAACCATCCTATTCTACGGGGGGGGT
>JAJEAQ010000752.1 GCA_022822685.1 Trichodesmium sp. jk18x7bins.61 | reverse complement strand
TTTATTACTGATATAGTTCGGAAATCAGAATTTTTTAATGACCCAGAATTAGATATAGTTCCATCTCATATTCAATTAATTGAGCATCAAGATAGACTGACAAAAATTGCTGTTAGTAGATCGAGATTAGTTACCAAACTAAAGAAAGTAGAAGATGAGTATGATCTAGTTATTATTGATACTCCTCCATCTCGTGACCTTTATGCTGAAATTGCTCTTATTGCTGCTGATCATTTGATAATTCCCTCTGATTTAAAACCATTTGCTAATCAAGGATTACCAACTGTAAAAAGTTTTGTTAGACAAGTTAATGAATACAAAGAAAGTATGGGTATGCCTTTTTTAAATATCATGGGCGTTCTTCCTTCTAAAATTTCTCCTAATCCGAAATTCCGGGAACATAGACTTCCTAGACAAATAAGAGTAATTTCAGAACGTTATAATCTGCCTTTAATGGATAGTATTATATCAGAAAGAGCCGCTTTGTCAAAATGTTTGAATAAAACTCTCAAAGTGGGTGAATTAGATCTTGCGAATCCTCTATCTATATTTAAGTATTCAGAGGAAGATACTACAGCTAATGACTCTGCTAATGAATTTGAATTATTAGCTGCAGAAGTTCTACAAAAAATGGAGAATATTTGATGATTTCATTCTACCTAGTTGATGTTAAAAGTATTACTTCAAATCGGCCTCGTTCCAATTTTTCGGAACATGAAATTGACTGTTTAGCAGATATGATTTTAGAGTGTGATGGATTAGTAAAACCACTTCTTTTAAAACAAGTTGGAATAGAACAATATACAGTAATTGACGGTGAATTAGAATATTATGCTGCAGTAAGAGCTAAAGAAAAAGATCCACGTCAAGCAGAAATGGTTAATGCTTTGATCGTATCATCAGAAATTGAAGATTCTGTATTGAAACAAGCTGAAGCTCTTAAACCGAAAGCTATCCCCTCTAACCTATCTACCTCAGCAGATGGTGTTGAATCTCGCTTATCAAATCTTGAGTTTCGTCAGATGAATGTGGAATCTAGGTTCGACAATATAATAAATGAAATTAAGGCAGAGTCTTGGCGTCAAAATCAAGCAATGGAGGCAAGAGTCAAGGAACTAGAAAGTAGAATTCCCAAACCAATTCCATTATTAAACGCTATCAATACGTTACCTATAGATCAACTAGATATTAGGTTAAACGAAGCGGGAATAACTAAAAGAGTAATAAATAATATCAAGAAAGAGCGAAATCGACAACTGTTTCAACCATTTGAATCATTTAGTGATGTCGTCAAACGTATTGATGGTTTAGGTGACAAAACAATGATTAAAATTATTGATTGGTGGCAAGATAACTCATAAGTATTTTTAGGTAGGATTCAGGCAAGGTAGGCAAGTTACCTTCAGGGTAGCCAAAAAATATAATCTAACTAGATACCATTTTGGTTTCACTTCGCTCTACCTCACCTACTTTTATGATGGATTATAATGGATTAATTTGGCATACATAATATGACTTTTAGCAACCCTAACCAAAAAAAACTTTGACACTTCTCTTTCTGAGGGCAAATCTCACACAAATACTTTCGCTCTGTTGGTGGTGGTGGATATGGTTGAGATTGCTCCCATTTTAACCACTGTCGCATTTCCTGTAACTTAGTCGGAACTAAACTCTGCACCATCTTCTCCAGCTATTCCCATGAGTAATAATACTCTTTAAACTTAGGCAAAACGTAATAAACAACAGCATCAACAGGTACTTTTTTCCTTTGCTTGAGCAGAAAACTATAGAGAGCAACTGCTATTAAATGAGATGGCTCTTCTAAGGGTTGATAAGTTTGATAATTAACTAAACACAAGCGATGAGATTCAAAATCAAAAATTAAATTATTGACTGTTCCCATTAACTTTTGGGTGTTACCATCTGGTATTTTAAAAGTGCAACCAAGTAGTACTTCTCCTGTAATTAATGTCCGGCGAATTACCACACTTTCATGGCAATAATAACGATTTTTGACAGTGATTTCAGAGATATTGAAAATCAGCCTAGTTAATAACTGCCAAATTTGATATAATGCTGTTGCTAGAGTAGAATCTTTTGTAACTATCTTTTGCAAATAAGGAAAGAAAATTGACTCATAAAATTAATTGTTGTATTTGGTTAGCGATCGCTGCCACTACTAAATCCTCAAACTCCCCCTCAAACAATTCTTGAATCCTAGATTCCTGCTGAATCATATTCATCAACTGATTAGCTAAGTTAAGAAAAGCATCATCAATCTCCTGTAAACAATCCTTTGGCAAAAACAGATTATTCCCACCCAAACGCTGCTTCAAATAGAATAAACGTGGGCAATCAAAAGCAACTTTAACGTTGGCAATATTAAATGTGGGAGACTGTAATAGAGGTTTATTAGTGATTGGCATTGATAAACTCATCCTGATTTCCAGGTTTTTTTAGCAGTGAATGTAACTAATCATCTTTCAAAATAATCAGTTTTATCTACTGAATCTTAATTCTGATTAATCACTCTGGTTGTCAATTATATTTTCCTGAGTCACTAGGAATAAAATAAATTAATTGTTCATCTATTTTTGAGACTGGAGTAATACTTTTTATTTTCTACTCTCTCTCAAGTTATGAAATGATTAGATCGATTTTTGAATGCTCTACTTTGATAAATTTATGCCGTGTTTTTCAACTATGCTCTGATGCCCCATAAAACTTTGTGTTTTCATTAAATTTAACACAAATTATTTCAGTTCATCTAGTTCTATATCATCTGGCTTTGTTTGATTATCTGCTGGCATAACCACAGAGAAATCTTGTAGTAAGCTACAATTATTGAAAATTTGTGATGCACAAATTTTATCTTCTAACTCTTTCAAACTAATAGTATTATATTCAATCACTAATTCATTCGTTAGGGCGGCATTAACCAAACTGTGATATGTTGCTAAATAATACACAGACTCAAGATTTGGTTGAATGTGACGATTTTTCGAGGTACTTTTAAAAATTTTTCTATAGATTTTACTACCCATAAGTTTTGTACTTCCGACCGAAGCCGCCCTGACTAAATATAAAATCTGGCAAGATTTATTCTCTACTACTGCCTGACA
>JAJEAQ010000620.1 GCA_022822685.1 Trichodesmium sp. jk18x7bins.61 | reverse complement strand
TCAAACTTGTTGAAACTTGATTCTTGTTAGAATTGTTTGACTTGTCGGAATGGGGAATTGGGTAATTGGTTCTTAGAATCGCCAGAGCATGAGCTCTGATTTGGTATTAGAGGTTCAATTGAGCAAAAAGAATATTAGTCTTTAGCCTTTCCGACAGACTACTACTTTATTTAAAGAAGCGATCGCTGTTGTAAATTTTTGTAAAGGAAAAGACTTTTTGATTGGAAACTATTAAATGCAGAAAAGCGATCGCCAATCTTTGTGCAGAAAAGTCTAGACGAAGCTTTCACTGCGGGGCTTCTACCGGAGGAAAACGTTACCGATTTTGATTAACTAAAATCCAACTTTTTAGTCGTAATGTAAAAGCAGAATTACTATCTAGCTCTAGGGCTAGATTACACATAACTAACCCCTCTTCCCATCTACCTAATTTTGCTAAAGCCCAAGCAAAATTAGCCTGTATCCAAGATGCTTTTGGCAATAAATTTACTGCTTTCTCCAACTGTTGAAATGCTAAAACCCAGTTTTTTTGGCGACAATTAATCAAGCCTAAAACTCCATAAGCTCTACTATCATTTGGGTTAATCTGAATTGCTTGATTAGCAGCAATCAGAGCTTGGCGATCATCAACATAAACTAATAACATTGCCAATTCTACAGCAGCGATACTATTATTAGTTTCTCGGCACAAACATTGTTGATAAGCACTAACTGCATCTGAGATTTTGCCTGATTTTAAAATCTGTCTCGCTTGTTTTAATTGTTGAGAAATACACTCACCTTTAAGTGCATCAATTAATTCATCAGCAGTTTGAAAACGTTCCTGTATTTCCATCTTCATTCCTCTGAGGATAATCTCTTCTGTTTGAGGAATAATAGATGGTTCAATCTGCCGTGGATAGATCAAAGTTTCTGAACCTAATCTAGCAGGAGCAGCTACTGGCACTGTACCTGTTAAAGCATGATAAATTGAAGCACAAACAGCATATAAATCTGTACTTGGATTAGCTTTATTTAGGTTAGAATACTGCTCTATTGGAGCATATCCAGGTGTGAGCATAGCAGTCATTTTAGGAGTCAGACTGGCTAAAAAATCTCTAGCAGCACCGAAATCAATTAAGATAGCTTGCTCTTGAGAACTAATAATAATATTATCTGGTTTAATATCGCGATGAAGTAAGTTGTTAATATGAACTAATTTTAACGCTTCAGCTATTTGAATAAAATATTTTTTGACAATATTTTCAGGTAGTTTACCTTGTTCTTTCAAAATTTTCGAAAGAGATTTGCCAGAGACAAACTCCATAACTAAATAAGCTGTATTATGAGCTTCAAACCAGTTAATCACTCTCACAATATTAGGATGAATGCATTTTTGTAAAGATTCTGCTTCAGCCTTAAATTTTTGGATTTGTTGCTGTTGAGTTTTTGTATTAATAGAGGTAGGCCAAATAATATTAATCCCATGCCTGAGAAACTTATGTGGACAAAGTTCTTTGATGGCCACATAGGCAAAATTTTCTAAATCAGTTGCTTTGTAAGTAATGCCAAAACCACCTTCACCTAAAGTGTGTTCTATTCTATATTTACCCTGGTGAAGTAAAGTGCCACTAGGAAGTTGATAGCCTACTGAATTTAAAGTCGTTAAAGGACAACCACAATTAATACAGGTAATAGCAGTATCAAGATTTTCTGCGCCACAAACTGGGCAGTTGATCGACATTTTTGTATCCTTACGTTGCTAAACTTTAAGATTTTTTGTATCAATTTGAGGCAATTTTACTGAATGCTTTAACATCGAGTCGCTTTTCATACCTGCTCTAAGTAAACAAAGGCTCTCTACTTCAAATTACTAGAAGATATTTGTAAAAAAAATCTAAAAACAGCATCAAATAGCCAATCTTTGGTGAGTGACGGCGGCTCAAAACCCCGCCCGCCCCGGCGGGGTTTTAAAATATCCTATCATTAGTGTGGAATTCTTCCCATCTAACCCACCCTACATCAAGACTTAATATTTTATTTATAGATACTCTCTATTAGATGAGCAGAAATAATAACCGAATTTTACCTATAGCAATCTCATCTCCTGAGTTTAATATTTCTGATTTATTAATCCGGTAGCCAAACCGAGTTTTACCTGTAGGTTTAATATAAATACCATTACTAGAACCCAGATCTTTTATGTGCCATTGGTTGTTTTCAAAATAGATTTCTGCATGGGTTGAAGAAACAGTATCGTCTCCATAAAATCCATCTAAATCGATTTCTACAGGACCGAGTTCTGGATGAAATTTACCAATAATTGCATTGTTACTATCGATTATAAATTCTGGTATTGGCACACCTACTTGTTTAGGAATAAGTTTAGCCACTGTGCCAGTAATTATAGTGGGATTACTAGGATTTATGGGTGAGAGACTTGTTTCCTGAGCTACTACATTGGAGAGTGAGCTGGTAGGAATATCTGTAGAAACTGATGTTGTTAAAGGGTAATTATTAATATTTTGATTGATACTTTTATGGAAAATTTCTGCTTCTCGCCCTTGTAAACCTTTTTCTGGGGTTTCAGCTAAAGTCATTGATGGTCTAATTTCCGAGCCACAAACTTCACAAAATTGATTTTTATCTGAATTTCTATCGTAGTAACATACATTACAAGTAATAGCCATAATCCTCCTAAAAATAAATTCACTTCAAGAAAAGTCTAAGGGTGGTAATGCACCAATGTTTGGTTCTACGTCAGATAAGTCTGGATAAATAAGTGAGGGAATTTCTGGATTTCCCGATTCTACGAGATTGTGAATATTTTGATGATTGATTGCAGGTAAGTCTAACAGAAGACTGCTATCTCTGTATCCTTCTTTGATATCTTTGATCCATATATTAATAATTATTTGTAAGGAAATATCGTTAATTTGACATCTACTTCTACTTTCTAGTTCATTTCTAATTTGATGACATACTATTGGGGTAAAAAAACTGTCTGGTTGATCTTCATAATTTTTCCCTAAGTCTATAGTGTATCTATATTGTTGATTAGTATTTTTATTGGTAAGAGTCAGCGAATACTGTACCATAATGAACCATGCTAATAACTGTAGCTTTGAAGGCAAAAAGAGTTAAATTATTAGTTCTACAAGTATAAAACTAATTCAGTTTTACGGCATCTATAGTCCAATTTTTGGTGTCAGCATTCCAAATTAAAAATAACTCCAGAGATTGAGAAAGACTATCCCCTGATTTTTCTGTATATTCTACCTGCACATTTACTGTGGCTATTTCTGTATCTGTACTGATTTCTTGAACATCTTGAATCGCAATATTGCTAATTCCTGTCCACCATTCATAATAAGAGTTGTAACCATCTGGATGCAGTTGTTGATTATTTTGAAAACTTGCTGATAACTGACTCCAAGCTTGTTCATATTCTCCTTGATTGAGATAAGAATAATAATTTTTTACAGCCTTTTCAGCCGAGTTTTGCGAAGCAGATTCTTTGGGGATAGTTTCTGCTTTTGGCGTTGATGGAGAAATTGATGTTGTTGTTTCTGCACTAACTACAGTAGATTGAGTTTTTGGCAAATCATCTAAACTCATTTCTAAGTTAAATTTTGCAGATGTTGTAGGGGTTGAAACTTGAACGATATATTCTCCAGTTAGAGGTAAATCAATAGACATTTGTTCTCCAGAAATTAGAGAATCAGCCTGTTGAACTATGATTAATTCACGCCACTGTAAGAGCTTGGTATCTGGGGCAAATATCCAAATACAAACATTGCTTGTAATTCTATAGTGCAAATCTTTACCCGTTCTGGCGTAAAATTTATATCCAAGGTCTTTTTCATAGTTAATACTATCAGATATATTGATGATACTTTCGGTTAAAGACAAAGATTTTGCATCTTTTTTGTCTATACGAATTTTTGGTTTTTCTGGGCATTCTACAAAAGTAGGAATGGGCGATGTGGTTAGTAAATCTAATTGATTTTCAGCATTATAAAAGTCACTACACCCACAAATGATTAAAATAATAAAATATAGTAGTAGTTTCTGCATAAATTCAAGGAAAGAAGAAGTAAGATTTTATGGGCTGAAAACTTTCGCATTACAATAATGTAAGCCGATTAGTTCATATAATAAGTGTGAAACGATTTGTGAAATATTTAAAGTGAAATTGTATTAACGGTTAACTTATAAGCTAGGACATACCTCGGTAGGCGGAGCCTTCTCTAAAGGTAGCAATCTCCTAATTATCTACAGCCACCATCCTGTTAATGTGGGATACTTCAAGTAGTAGGCTGGGCAAAGATTGATTAATCTAGAGCCACGGTAAACATCGAATTGTTTTCCCATCTGAACTGATCAAAATTTATGAATCTTACCGCCCAAAACCATATAGCAGTATTGATGGAAATTGATATTCAACAGGAGTCATAACTTTCTTGCTCTCTCCTTATTTCTTCTTTAAATCAACTATTATCCATGCTCAGAATTGTTACTAAAATTTTCATCAACTCCTCTAAATCAGCAGGAACTCGATACACATTCTGGTCTGGCTTAACTTGCTTTTCTTGTCGTTTTAATAGAGAAAACTGCAAAATTTTATCAATAGAAACAGCCTCAGAAAATAAATTTTGCTCTGCTTCATTCCCTGAGCCAGGGCAATTGACTCAACTGCTAGTTGTTTAAAACCTCTTTCTAAGTTTTCGTCTTTTGCTTCAATCACTAACAAATTATTCTTCGCTTGCAAAAAGTAATCTAGAAAACCTTTGAGCTGAGGTTCAATTTCCAAAGGATAGGAAATTTTAGGTTTAGCCTGACAATAATCCACTAATTCCATTAAAACTGGAGCAATTAAAAATTCTCGCTTTGTCATCTCAGTATATAAAGTAATGTAAGGGAGACTCTTTCTTAATCTTTGCTTGAGGTTTTTTTGAACCATCAAATTACTTTTGAGATTGAGGTAAGAGACTGTTTGTAAAGTGAATATTAAGATAGCTATAGTTTGGAATTTTGGTGGGTTACGGCGGACAACTAAAGTTCTGGTGATTACGAGCATATATCAACCCCATAGCCCACCCTGCGCAAGAATTTAATCTCAGTTTTACAAACA